>JAOUKG010000708.1 GCA_029882725.1 Cyclobacteriaceae bacterium | reverse complement strand
TCGGGTACTAAAGCCAATGCAACTGTTAGCCCCGAAAGAACCTCATTTTTGTAGTTTACCTTTTGACTAAAATCAAATAAGTTTATGTACTTTTTCAATATCCTGTTTTTTTAACGAGGCGCAAAGGTAGGGTGATTTGATGTGTAAACAAATTTTATGTGAAATGTGATTGGGTAAACACGGTAATAAACTATCTCTCAGGTAAAAAATTTAACACAAAGAACACGGAAGTTATTCTGTAGCTCAGAATTAAATGCTGTAAATAAAACACGGAGGTCCCGAAAACGGTAAATCTCTTTTTACTCCATGCACGCCGTAGTAAAAAAATAGTGCTAATGTTCACAATTAATTCAGTGTAAAAAGGAGTGATCTTTCATGAATTCAACTTTTTCTATTTCAATAGTTACATGCTGAATATCTTTTTCTTTCATTTTGGCTTTTATCTTTTCCTTTAATTTATGTTGCTCTTCAAGAGTAATTTCCTGCTTTACAGAAAGATGGATGGTTAAAACATTTAATTCACCATCCATAGACCAAATATGAATATCATGAATGCGTTCTACTTCATCAATTGTTTCACAATCTTTAATAAGTTCTTTAATCTTAATTTCCCCCGGAACTCCCTGTAGCATTAAATGAATGCAATTCTTCAACCTAATAACCGCCTTATATCCAATAAAAAGACTTATTGAAAGACTTAAAAGCGGGTCGACCCAAACCCAATTAAAGAAATAAATCAAGCCCCCTCCTACCAGTACGGCCACCCAACCCAATACATCTTCAAGTAAATGCAGAGACACGACCTGCTCATTCAACGATTTTCCGCCGTGCATTTTCCAATAAGCCCAATAATTAAAACCGATGCCCACCACTGAAAGTCCTATCATACCCAAAGCCATGGGCTCTCCCGGATTAATAAACCTCAAAATAGAATGATAAATGAAGAATAAACTACCTATAATAAGAATGGTACCGTTAATTATAGCTCCCAAAAGGGAAAATCTTCGGTATCCGTAGGAGTAATCTTCCGTTTGTCGTTTACCGGAAAGAACCTGAAAATACCACCCTATACCCAAACTTAGTGAGTCTGAAAAATCATGTAGCGCATCTGTAAGAATGGCTATACTTCCAAAAAGAAAACCACCTACCACTTCAATTATCGAAAAAGCCAAATTGATAAAAAAGGCCCATTTGAAATTTTGATTTGGCGAGTTTGGATGGCTATGCAAAGCTTAGGAGTTTTGTTATGTTCAATATAAGATTTTGTATTTTAAATAAAAAATAATGATTCTGGTTACCTGTTTCTGAAATTCTGAATCATTGCTGTTTTGTGGAAGCATTTTGATTTTTATAAGGCTTAAGTAAACGGCATTGAATTAAGATTTGAGAAATTGATCCTTCCTGTTCTACTACAACATTTAATTAGTAAGAACTATTTCTCCGGCTCCAGGCACACCATTATAAATAACATAACTACCTTTCTCGTCTTTTTCTGTTGCCTTTTCAATTTCTTCCCCTCCTGGTAGTTTAATATGCACTTTGTCCCAATCGGCAGGAACGTAAGTTTTAAATGTAAGGGGCACATTGTACCATTTGGTGTCCAGGGAGTGCTCAGTATGAATAACAATACTCTCTTCCTTTATTTCACTTTTTACAACCGTACCCTTTCTTTCTCTGAGGTATTTTGTTACCTCGGCAAATGTGGCTACCCACAGGTTCTCTTCCCGGTCTTTCATATAGGAAAAATACTCTTCTAATTCTGCAGCAGTACGTGGCTCCCAGCCTATGCCTTCAACACCATGAAAAACAAGTACCAGCCAGATGTTGTCGTGTACCATGGCGGTATCTACCCACGATTTCATGGTTTCCATCTTTACGCTCCTTACGGGGCCCCGCTGCCATTGAACATATTCTTCCTTGTGTTCGCCGGGATTGGTTTTATTTCCCCTGTTCAGTTCTGCCAACCAGCTTTCGGGCATACGATTACGCAAAGCAGGATAAATTTTATGGGCGTATTCCATTACCCGCTCATTTTCAGTTCCATAAGGACATTCAGCAGAAAAGGTATATTCCTCTCCAAGGTGGTTCAGTATATCTTCACGGCTCTTTTCCAGCTCATACAGCATATTTGTTTCATCAAGTGCGGCCAAACGCGGGTGGGTAATAGTATGACTTCCAAATTCATGGCCACTGGATGCGTATTCTTTAATTTTATCCCAGGTAATGGTATCCTCTGTATTGTAATTGTAATCTATGTTTCCGGAGCTTTTCATTTCCTTGTTTCTGATTTTTTCATACCCCTCGTCAATGAGCTTGTATGCTTCGTCTATTGCTCCTGCCTCAAACCTGGATCCAGCATTGGAATGGTATTCCAGTGCACCTTCATATCCAGTATAAGCTATTGCAGAGGCACGTTCGAAAAAATTATCTGCATTGGTGGGGTTAGAGGCAGTTTCGGAAATGATCTCCTCTATAGGGCGACCAATAAATTTCCCCGGGTATTCAGATCCCGGA
>JAOUKG010000707.1 GCA_029882725.1 Cyclobacteriaceae bacterium | reverse complement strand
GTTTTTTTCCATGATTTCAGCACTTACATCAGCCATATTGGTTACGGCAAATTTAAATACTGTGCTTCCATCCTGAAAAACATAATGCTGTTTATTGTCGACGGTTTCATGCGAAGCGGGGAAGCGACTTCCTCCAGCTTTCATGTTGAGGTATTCTTCTCCTTTTCCGTCAGATTTATGAATGCTGTCAATTATTCCAAGGCCTTCAGTATTGGGCTCCAATAATACAGCTCCACCACCATCTCCAAAGATGATACATGTAGAACGATCAGTATAATCAATGATAGAGGACATTTTATCTGCACCTACCACTACTACCTTTTTGCATTGGCCCGATTGAATAAAACTTGCCCCTGTAGTTAAAGCAAATATAAAACCCGAACAGGCAGCAGAGATATCATAACTAAAGGCATTGGTTGCTCCAACTCCCGTAGCAATAATATTTGCCGTAGCAGGAAATGACATATCAGGGGTAACTGTGGCACATATCAATAAATCTACCTCTTCAGGTTTAGTGTTGGTTTTTTCAAGCAGTCCTTTCACCGCTTCAATACCAATTATTGAAGTGCCTTTGCCTTCCCCTTTTAATATTCTTCTTTCCTTTATACCTGTACGAGAAGTTATCCACTCATCGCTTGTATCTACCAACGTTTCCAACTCTTTGTTGGTCAAAACGTATTCCGGAACGTACCCGTGAACACCCGTTATTGCAGCCGTTATTTTTTGCATGTGAAGAAATTTAAGGTCTTGCTATTAAGCAAGTACTTCTTTCTCCATTACCACTTTACCTTTGTAATAAAGTTTGCCTTCATGCCAGAAAGCTCTGTGTGACATGTGAAGTTCACCTGTTGTAGGACAAACTACAAAATTTTTGTTTGAAGCTTTGTAATGTGTTCTTCTTTTGTCTCTTCTGGTTTTCGAAATTTTTCTCTTAGGATGAGCCATTGTAATAAATTTTTATTTTTTAAGTTTTTTTAAATTCTCCCACATGGGGTTTAAAGTGTTTTCCTCTTTTTTTTCCGATTCCGTGCTATAAATCACTTCATCAATTTCTGAATTTTCTGCAAAATCCGGATGCAACTTTTTCATAGGTAACGCTAATATTATAAATTCATATATAAAAGGCGCTACATCCAGCTGATCCAGATTCGAGGGAATTTCATATAATTCATCGTCCAATTCTTGCCACTCATCACCATATTTGAATATGACATTATTTTTTGTCAATATCGGGTAATTAAATTTCTTCAAACTCCTGTCACATATCAATTCTACACTACCTTTTATCTCAAATGAGATAGAAATCATGGTTTCTGTTTTTGTTAAAACAGATTTGCAGTAACAGTTCCCAACACTCACTGGTGAATTCTCAAACAATGAAAAAAATGCCGAAACAACCTCAAATTCAAAGATATGCTCCTTAAATGCAAGGCCTTGGATGTCTATTTTATACAAGGATTGTTCCTTTTTTCCCATTCACTTTCAATTCAGGGATGCAAATTTAAGAAGATAATTTGATTTTTTTCATAGATATGTTAAAAGAGAATCAACTATTCTTTTTTTTGCATAAATCTATTGCCTGAAAAATGGCCTCTCTCATGCTCGAAGGATTGGCTATATCCTGCCCCGCAATGGAGTAGGCTGTGCCATGATCCGGACTGGTTCTTATTATCGGTAAACCCGCAGTAAAATTAATTCCTTTTCCAAAAGATAAGGTTTTAAATGGTATTAATCCCTGATCGTGATACATGGCTAAAATAGCATCGTATTTACTGTAATTACCTCCTCCGAAAAATCCGTCGGCCGGAAAGGGCCCAAATACCAATCTGTTTTCCTCCCGAAAGTCTGAAACTAATTGGATTAAAAAATCTTCTTCTTCCGTGCCAATTAATCCTTTGTCTCCATTATGTGGATTGATTCCTAAAATGGCAATTCTTGGTTTTTGAATGCCAAAATCCTTTTTCAAAGATTTTTCAAGAATATCTATTTTCTTTCTAACATTTTCGGCATTAAGATTTTTGGTTACCTCCTTCAAAGGTATGTGCCCGGTAACAACACCAACTCTCATATTTTCACTGACCATCAACATGAGACTTTCTTTTACTCCAAATTCTGAAGTTAAATATTCTGTATGTCCAGGGAATTTGAAAGTATCGCTTTGAATAGTGTGTTTGTTAATAGGTCCCGTAACAACGGCGTCAATTCTTTTTTCTTTAATATCGGAGATCGCTTTTTCAAGAGCCCGTCGTGAAGCCCAGGCCGATTGTTCAGTAGGAGTACCCGCGGTAATTTCAAGTATTTCATCCCAACAATTTACTACATTTATTTTCCTCTCTATGAAAGATGAGTTGTCTTTGGAATGTGTATATTGAAATTCATCAATTTTATAGTTTTTCCTATAATAGGAAAGGGTTTTTGTGCTGCCATAAATAACTGGCGTGCAATAGTTTAAAATTCTTGAATCGGAAAGTGCCTTGATCACAACTTCCGGACCAATACCATTAATATCCCCCAGAGT
>JAOUKG010000706.1 GCA_029882725.1 Cyclobacteriaceae bacterium | reverse complement strand
CCCGTTTATATTTACGTTAGCAAAATAAAATATGAAAAGTAATTTTATCAAACACTTTTTTTCATCAATGGCAATTTTGCTTTTGATGTGGGTTTCCGGATGTTTAAAACCAAATACATTCCCGGAAACACCAGAAATTTCAATAAAGGAACTCTCTTTTTCTGATGCTCCGGATTTAACCCCAGACACATTATCTATTGTAATAAATTTTCAAGATGGTGATGGTGATTTAGGGTTAGACAGCCAATACGACATTGATCACCCCTACAACGACAAATATTATTTTACCTGGGCTCCTGAAATTCAACATACGGTAAAGTTCACAGCTTATTACAAGGTAGAAAACAATATTCCAATCATCTATTATAGTGCGTTTTTTGAAACAAAGGCAGAAATGGATGCTTTTGTGAATCAGTATTTATCGGCTGTATCTTTCACGTACCAAAGTTTTCCAAATATTCCCTACTCTATTCAGGTATCCAGAAATAGGTTAGGAGCGGCTAATATCTTTGATCAAAATTATATTACTTATAAGGACAGAGTAATTCAGGAATTAGACACACTTCCTGCATTTACAAATCCGTATAACTGTTTAAACTGGGAAATTAGTGAAAGTCAGGACACCATTTATTACCAATCAAACATTTATCATAACAACATTCTTGTTGACTTTTTTGTCGATCAGGGAAACGGGAATTTTCAGGAATTCAATTGGGAAACAGATCTATTCAAGTATCCTCAATGCAACACATCCTTTGATGGACGATTTCCTATATTGAATCACAGTGGAAGAGAAAAAACACTGGAAGGAACCATTAAATACAACATGACCTCCCTGGGATTCTTAAACCTGTTCAGTATTAAACGCTTGAAACTCAGAATTCAAATTATAGATCAGAATTTACACATGAGTAATGTGATAGAAACAGTGCCTTTCAGACTTGAAGATATCAAGAAATAGGAAGAAATAATTGAAACAGAAATTAATAGATCTCGGGGTATTTAACAGGGTCGGCTTCATGCATCATTGCATACACCTTATCAAACACATCTTCTACATTTGGTTTTGAAAAATAATCACCGTCAGAGCCATAAGCAGGTCTGTGTTCTGTAGCAGCAAGAGCCTCCGGTTTTGAGTCCAGATAGTAATAAGCATTTTCCTCATCCAATACTTTCTGCATCATATATGCCGAAGCCCCTCCCGGTACATCCTCATCGGCAAATAACACGCGGTTGGTTTTCTTAACAGACTTTACAATTTCACCTGAAAGATCAAAAGGAATCAACGTTTGAACATCAATAATTTCACATGAAATACCCACTTCTTGTAATTGACGGGCCGCCTGCTGCACTATTCTACACATAGAACCGTATGTAACAATGGTTATATCATCACCTTCTTTTAACACCTCGGCGTGTCCAAGTGGAACTGTAAAATCTCCAATATTTTCTGGAATTCTCTCCTTAAGCCGGTACCCATTTAAGGATTCGATCATCAATGCCGGGTCATCCGATCTGAATAATGTATTGTACATTCCTGCGGCTTGGGTCATATTTCGAGGAGTTAAAATATATACTCCCCTCATACTACCTAATATCATACTCATTGGCGAACCACTGTGCCAGATACCCTCTAATCGGTGACCCCTTGTACGTATAATAAGAGGGGCTCTTTGTCCTCCATATGTCCTGTACTGCAAACAGGCCAAATCATCATTTATTGTAGCTAAAGCATATGCTAAGTAGTCCAGGTATTGAATTTCCGCAATTGGTCTAAGCCCACGCAATGCAGCTCCTATACCCTGACCAATTATTGTCATTTCCCTTATACTTGTATCCGTAACCCTTAAGTCACCGTATTTTTCCTGTAAACCGGCAAATGCCTGATTAACATCACCAATTTTTCCTACATCTTCACCAAAAGCAAATATTTTTGGGTCTCTTTTCAAAGCGGCATCAAAACAAGCCAATAAAACTTCCCTGCCATCAACCATCATTGAATCATTATGATATGTAGGTTGAACTACAGGGACTTTTAAAGCTGAGTATTTACTTTCACTATAAAGCCTTGAACTGTATTGTTGGTTATATTTTTTTGTTGCTTTATTTAACCAATCTGTCAAAATAGTTTTAGATGGCAATTCTTCTCCACGCATTACCCTTAATGACTTCTTTATTGCTCTAACTACATCCGACTTCAAAGGATTAACAGTTTTATCCAATTCCATTTTAATTCTGGATATCAGCTCCCTGTTTTTAGTCTCCTCAATCACTTTCTCCAGTAAATGACTAGCTTCATCTACATCTTTCTGAATAGAAAGGGTATATTCATTCCAAGCTTCATCTTTTGAATTTTTAACATGGTGCCTGGCGTTTAATTCTATCTTATGTAATTCATCTGCAGTAGCAAACCCAGATTCAATAATATATTCTTTTAACTTTTTGTTGCAGTCGTATTCCTTTTCCCACTTTAATCTCTCCTTCGATTTGTATCTTTCATGAGATCCTGAGGTACTATGC
>JAOUKG010000704.1 GCA_029882725.1 Cyclobacteriaceae bacterium | reverse complement strand
CAAATAAAAGTTGTTGTGCGGGATTTAATCACTACCTATACCGTTACTGGTTCAGGTCTTGATCTTTGTTTAGATCAGGCAAACATCAAACTTTATTTAAGAGAGTCGCCTGTCTCAATTACCCCAGAAAATACAGGTTCTGAAATTAACTTATATCCCAACCCTGCTAAGGATTATATAAATTTCAGTATGGAAAATATCCAAAACCCTGAAGTTCTTGTTGGGATGTATGATCTTTCCGGAAATGAGCTTAATTTCTGGAGTATTCATAATGAAAACGGAACTGCAACAAGAAAATTAGATTTAAGTCAATTTCCTTCTGGAATTTATTTCCTGAGAATTTATTATGGTAATGAAGTCAAATATCAAAAGATCATAAAGCATTGACCGAATTAATAATTTATTTACTCTCAGCTTTTGGTATCTCTTTTTTAGCGTTCCCGCTATTCATTAAATTAATGGAATCCTGGAAAGTTTTCGAAGGAAAAGATGTACGAAAAATTCATACGCGCGATGTTCCCGGATTAGGAGGAGTACCTATTGTTATCAGTGCAATATTAACTCTGTTGTTTTTCTTTCCTTTAGAAGTTCTTGGCCAATATAAATTTCTTATTGCCTCTCTTTTCTTTATGTTTTTAGTTGGACTTCGTGATGACTTATTACCTTTAAGACCCTACGTGAAAGTGGTTAACCAAATCATTCCCTGTGTAATTGTCTATTATTTATTTGATATTAAGATTACCTCCTTTTATTCGCTTTTGGAAATAGAATTACCTGAATATATTGCCTTACCACTTACAATATTTACCCTAATTATAATTACAAATAGTTTTAACCTGATAGATGGAATTGATGGATTAGCAGGATCTTTATTGATTACTTCCCTTTCTATACTTAGTGGTTGGTTTTTTGTAAATGGAAATGAAACATTAAGTTTATTCCTGATTGCCTTTATTGGTGCCACCGCAGGATTTTTATATTATAATCTACCACCAGCCAGAATTTTTATGGGAGACACCGGTGCTCTTTTTTCAGGATTTTTAGTAGGTTGTTCTATAATATTATTCATGAATATGAATCATGGTAATACTGCAACTCCCTTTACAGGGGTTGTAGGAACAGCTATGAGTATAATTGGAGTCCCACTTTTCGATACTTTCAGGATTATACTTTACAGATTAAAATCAGGGCACTCACCATTATCGGCCGATCGAAACCATATACATCATATGCTTCTTGATATTGGCTGGAAACACAAACACATTACAGCAACTTATGTAACCCTACAACTTATTACCATCATTATTGCCTTTCAATTAAAGGAATATAATGATTGGATATTGTTTTTAATGATGTGTCTCCTCTATTTTGGATTGTTGTTTTTGGTAATTAGAAAAAGAAGAAAACTTATCTAAATGTATATTTCTAGCCTTCCATATTACAATTAATTAATATTTGAATGATTTATTATGAACAGTAGAAAATTAGGATCAGCAGATTTTGAAGTGTCTGAAATCACATTTGGTGCATGGGCCATTGGTGGCTGGATGTGGGGTGGTGCTGATAAAAACGACGCTATTGATGCCATTAACGCTTCATATGAAAATGGTATTGATACAATTGACACCGCTCCTGCGTATGGTTTTGGACGTAGTGAAGAAATTGTTGGGGAAGCAATTGCAGGTCGTAGGGATAAATTTAAAATACTCACAAAATTTGGTCTTAGTTGGTACAGTGAAAAAGGAATATTTCATTTTGACACTCAGGATGAAAAGGGAAACCCGGCCAAGATGTATAAATATGCAGGTAAAGAGCGAGTAATTCAAGAGTGTGAAGATAGCTTAAAAAGATTACGTACTGATTACATTGACCTTTATCAGATACATTGGCCAGATCCCACCACTCCTATTCAAGAAACTTTTGAAGCCGCTGAACAATTAATCAAGCAAGGAAAAGTTAGAGCTGTTGGCGTATGTAATTACAATAAGGAACAGATGATAGAGGCCAATAAAACAGTAAATGTAGTCACCAATCAAATTCCGTACAGCATGTTATTGCGTGATATTGAAAAAGAAGTCATGCCTTGGTGTAAAGAGAATGGTAAAGGACTGATACCATACAGTCCACTTCAAAGAGGACTGTTGACCGGGAAAATTACTGAAGGTTATGTGTTTAACGAAGGAGATCATCGTCCGGGCACTCCCCATTTTAAGAAGGGTAATATCGCCAAAACAAATGAGTTTCTTTCAAAAATAAAACCTATAGCTCAGGCAAAAGGGTGTTCACTAGCACAATTGGTAATTAACTGGACCCTGGCTCAACCTGCTATCTCCACCATTTTGGTGGGTGCAAGAGATGCCAAACAGGCAAGGGAAAATGCCAAAGCTGTGGAATTCTGCTTAAATAAAGAAGAAGTTCAAGTTATAAATGGGCATTTAGCAGAACTAAAACTGGATCTATAGGAATTTATGTATTTGTGGAATGAGTTTATTCTCCTTTTTCAGTAGGGCTTGTTGAAAACTA
>JAOUKG010000705.1 GCA_029882725.1 Cyclobacteriaceae bacterium | reverse complement strand
CATTCCAATGAAGTTCCACCACCGGCAGAAAAAAGTGCAATATCTGGTTTTTGAGCTACTGCTTCTTCCATACCAATCACGGTATACTCTTTTCCCTTATAGGAAATCTTTTTTCCTGCCGACCTCTGAGAGGCCACTAATAATAATTCATCAAATGAAAGGTTTCTTTCATCAAGCGTGTTCAACATCTGTGTTCCTACCAGACCTGTTGCTCCTACCACAGCTATTTTCATAAAAATAAACGTTTATGTTGTATCAATAATTTCCTAAACAACCTACTTATGACTATTCTTCGGAAAAGAAAAAATCATGCGTACCCTCTTCTACTTACCGGCTTTGGTTTGTTTGGCTTTTCCAGGCTTCGGACAATGGATTGAAAACTTTTCTGATGGAGATTTAACCCAAAACCCTCAATGGAGCGGCGAAAGTACGAAATTTATTATTGAAAATGGAATTTTGAGGCTCAATGACATCGATTTTAGTGGAAAATCTTCATTAAATACTTCTTTCGAACCCTTGGAAACCATGGACCTTTCATTTTATTTCAAAATGGACTTCAATCCCTCCACATCAAATTTCTTAACTTTTCAGGTGAGCAACGGAAGTGACAAAGTTTGGCAATTGAAATTAGGGGGGAATACTGCCGATGAAATTCAACTTTTTGATACACAAGGGAAACTACTTTTTCAAAGTCAGGGGGGCCAACTCAACACTGCTTCCCCGGAAGGTTGGATATCGTGGAAATTGGAAAACGATTCAATATCTGTGATGTACTTGCCCATAAATGATAGTCTTTTTATCCCCATTGGAAAAATTTCCAATGCTGAAAAAGTCAATATCCAACATCTCGAGATGATTTTCACCTACACAACCACCCGCTATAATAAATTTTACATTGACAATATCCAGCTTAATGGAACTCCCTATCAAGATACAACTCCTCCCTCACTAATTAGCTGGGATGCGACATCACCAAACACCGTATTTCTTGAATTTTCTGAACCTCTAACTCAAATTTCCCCTGAAAACATCCTGCTTTCCCCATTTAATATTCATCCGGCCACCATTAAATGGATGAATGACCAAAATGCACTGGAAATCTTTTTCTTAACTGATTTTCCCAATGGGGAAGACCTTCAATTACAAATCATTAATCTCTCAGATTTAGCTGGAAACAAATACAATGGCATGGTAAACATAATTTACGTTGAACACCGAAAGTCCGATTTTCGAAATATTATTTTCAGTGAAATTATGTACGACCCCACTCCAGTTATAGGCTTACCCCAATCAGAATATTTGGAATTATACAACCGGTCAAAACACCCTTTTAAACTCGATAACTGGCAAGTATCTGACGGTTTAAATTCATTCATAATTGATCATTTAATCCTCAAACCCGGAGAATATATTCTATTTGTGCCCCCTGCTAAATCGATAGAATTTGATCCAAATATAAGTTTAAAAGAGGTAGAAGGTTGGCTGACCTTAAACAATACAGGCAAAAAACTCATTCTGCAGGACAATGAAGGAGAAGTTGTTGATTCACTTACCTACCAGCCTGCATGGCATCAATCCTCAAAATCATCTGGTGGGTGGTCATTGGAAATTATTGATATTGGAAACAATTGCAGCCTGTCATCCAACTGGACTTCGTCTAATCATCTTTCAGGTGGAACGCCCGGAAGGGTTAACCAACAAGAAAAAACAGCATCAGTAAAGGCTCTGATCAATTCTTCCTGGTATGAGGGTAACATGAATAAACTCATAGTCGCTTTTAACCAACCTCTGGATCCTATTTTTATAAAAGACATAAAAATCAATATCCAACCTCTGGATTTTACCATTAAAAATATAGGATTGAAAGAAAATGAGTTGGAAATACTCTTATCGGGAATAGCATCCCCTGAATCTTTGTATTCAACAGATATTTTGAATTTAAAAGTATGTGGAGATACAATCAATAATTCAGTATCAACACAATTCGCCTATGTTAGCAAACCACAACGGCAAGATATCATTTTTAATGAGATATTGGTAGATCCGGCAATTGGAGGAATGGAATTTATTGAAGTGTTGAATACTACCAACTACTTTTTTGATTTAGAAGAAATAACATTTCTATATCAGCACGACTTTCCAAATAAAGTCATGCCTTTTACAAGCAGTCATACTTTATTACAGCCCAATAAACCCGTAGCCATCACGCCAGGACCCGCTATATTAAAATCACAGTATCCATTTGGGGCAGGAAACGAAATTATTCCGGGCATAATCCCATCCATGGCCTCTGATTATGGGTATCTAAACCTCTATTACGATAGTTTGTTGCTCGATAGCATTAAATACTCAAAATCAGATCACTTTTCATTGCTTAAAACCACTAAAGGAGTTACGTTGGAAAGAGTTTATAATAAAACATCCGAAATTCAGGAATCAAAATGGGTATCCTCTTCTGCCCAAAATGGTTATGGAACTCCGGGAAACCCTAATAGCAATTCCTTTTCTATTAAGAACCTTCCT
>JAOUKG010000703.1 GCA_029882725.1 Cyclobacteriaceae bacterium | reverse complement strand
AATTTCCTGGCTGGCCTTTCCCTTTCCGTAAAATTCTGAAGTGGATGAGAAAGAAATTTCCGAAAAGTATTGATAAGCGGATATAATTTGTTCAGGCATAGAACCACATAGTTTGTTTACACCTGCATCCACAAGTTCTACCCATTCAGTTTCATCCCGGCATGTAATACAATATTTCCTGCTCATGAAGGCTTCTTTTTGCAACCCTCCACTATCTGTAACCACCAATTTACAGTTTTTTAATAACGAAAGCATATCTAAATACCCTACAGGTTCAATCAGTATAAAAGCCGGATTGTTTTTAATTTTTGATAACAAAGGTAACGTGCGCGGATGGACCGGAAATACAATCATAGTGCTTTTCCCTATCTCAATCAAGGCATCTAATATACCTTCCAACCGTTGTGGGTTATCCGTATTTTCCTGCCTGTGAATGGTGCATAGCACAAAATTTTCTGGTGAAAGTTGATGTTTTTTTATAACGGAGGAAGACTCTTCTGCCAATTTACCAAACTGGATCAGGGCATCATACATCACATCTCCGGTTTTTTCAATAAAAACTTCTGGTAGTGATGCAAATCCTTCTTTTTTTAAATGGCTTACGGCAGTATCTGTAGGACAAAACAAGAATTTTGAAATTCTATCGGTAACAATCCGGTTAATTTCCTCTGGCATGGCCTGGTTAAAACTTCTCAAACCAGCTTCTACATGGGCTACAGGAAGGTGGAGTTTTGCGGCTGCAAGTGCTCCTGCCAATGTCGAATTAGTGTCTCCGTACACCAAAACAGCATTTGGTTTTTCATCCTCCAGGATTTTTTCTATTTCCACGAGCATTTTTCCGGTCATAGCCGCATGGGAAAGGCCGTGAATATTCAAATTATAATGAGGTTTTGCGATACCCATTTCATCAAAAAATATTTGCGACATATTGGCATCGAAATGTTGGCCGGTATGTACCAGAATTTCCTCGAATCCCTCTTGCTTAAGAGCTTTACTTACGGGAGAAGCTTTTATAAACTGAGGTCTTGCCCCTAAAACTGTGAGTATTTTCATTTTAACTTCCTCACTTCTCCATGTTCCAAAATATATTCTTCCCCCGACTCCCGGCAAAATGCCTGACCTTCATTATTGAAGTGTAATTTATGACCATATTCACTTATCCATGCCCGTTGCCGGGAAGGGTTGCCCACAACTAAAGCGTAGTTGGGAACATTTTTGGTGACCACAGCACCGGCACCTACAAACGAATAACTGCCCAATGTGATTCCGCAGATTATAGTTGCATTGGCTCCAATTGTAGCACCTTTTTTAACGTGGGTAGTCATGTACTCACTTTTTCTCACTATTGCACTTCGGGGGTTTATCACATTAGTAAAAACCATGGAAGGCCCCAAAAAAACATCATCTTCACAAATTACTCCTGTATAGAGGGAAACATTGTTTTGTACTTTTACATTGTTTCCCAAAATCACTTCGGGTGAAACCACAACGTTTTGCCCTATGTTGCAACTGTTTCCAATCTTACAATTTTTCATGATATGCGAAAAGTGCCATATTTTGGTCCCTTCACCTATTTCGCAACCTTCGTCAATTACTGCCGATGAATGTGCCTGATATTTCATTTGAAAAAGGATTTTATATGTTGTGTAATGTATTCCAATTCTTCTTGTTTGAGTTCTGTATGAATGGGTAGAGAACAAACTTCCTCAGATAATTTTTCAGAGATTGGGAAATCACCTTTCTTATAACCATACATTTCACAGGCTTTTTGTAAATGTTGTGGAAGAGGGTAATAGACCATGGTAGGAATGCCTTTTTCCGAAAGGAAAGTACGGAATTTTTCCCGCATATTGTTTTTTACCCGCAGTGTGTATTGGTGAAACACATGCGTACTGGAGGGGTTTCTAACAGGAATTTCTATCCCGGGCAAATTGCTTAATTCCCGATCATAAAAGGAGGCTACTTTTTTTCTCGCCATTTCGTATTCCGGCAGGTATTTCAGTTTAACTGATAAAATAGCCGCGTGGAGTGTGTCGAGCCTACTATTAACACCCAGTATTTCGTGGTAATACTTTTGTTTTTGCCCATGGTTCGCAATTTGCCGCAAAGTGGCAGAGAGGTGTTCATCCTGAGCAAACATGGCTCCACCATCACCGTAAGTTCCCAAATTTTTTGTAGGGAAAAATGAGGTGGTCCCTATTGTTCCCATGGTTCCTGAGTATTTTTTAGAACCGTCTGAAAAAGTATAAACTGCGCCCAATGCTTGAGCATTATCTTCTATAACGGATATTTGAAACTTTTCAGCCAATGCTAATAATGGTTCCATGTCTGCACATTGACCGAATAAATGGACTACCATGATGGCCTTGGTAGAGGAAGATATTTTTGATTCCAGCTGTTGAATATCGAGGTTAAAGGTGTTTGGTAAAACCTCTGCAAAGACAGGTTTAAGTTTTAAAAGAGAAATTACTTCCGCAGTGGCAACATAAGTAAATGCTGGAACAATAACTTCATCACCAGGCTG
>JAOUKG010000702.1 GCA_029882725.1 Cyclobacteriaceae bacterium | reverse complement strand
GGTCGATTGTATAATCACATCACTTCACCGCGTCTTCGACACGGTGTTATTAGTAGGTGACCGCCCTACGGGGGTCAAAATCAAGTGATAGTCAGCTTAACTTAACGGCATTAAATCCGGTTTTCCGAAAAAGAAAAAATGGAAGCTCTCCCTAAAAAGCATGCATCAGAAAGTCGTGGATAAACATTCCATCCCTACGGGACGGTTCGCTTAATACGATGATTTTCTACAAACATTTCGTCTCTAACGGGACGAGGCACAATTACCCTGATATTCAAAATAGTTCTCTTTATGGGGCTATAAAACAGTGGGAACGGCTTACAATTGGATAACTTCAGGTGTATCCAATATCCGTATTTCAATTTTAGCTTTAGCTTGTTCCTGAGCTGAAAATTCACAATCGAAATTGATGGTATGATTTCCTTTATTAAGAATAAGTAGAGTAGTGTCGACTGGAACCTCCTTTATTTTATTGAGATTATTATCTAAAACAATTGCATGTTTTCCTCCTGTGTATCTAAAGCTTTCCCCTTCATGTAATTGAATATCCCATTCAATTTTATTGTAATTATCTACTTCCATTGAGAACTTTCCTAGGCCTCCTTCTGCAGCTGTTATTATAAATTGAAAGGGTTGGGCTTCAACATCATTTTCAAAATGAAAGGTAGAATAGAGAGGCTCGCCCGGCTGTCGTACTTTTTTTTCATGACTAAATTTGAAAGAGTGAACGGGATATAAATTCCATACATTGTCAGTGAGAGCTTCCAAATGAAATTCATTTTGAATACTTTCCATCTTTTTTCTTTGTGCCGAAGTGAAACCACCGGCCATTCTTATTTTTTCCCAATCTTTTACTGTATTTAAAATCAAATCAGCCTGACCATTCATCTCTATGCTTTCTGATGAGAGTACAAATCCAAAACCGGCGTTGAAAGCTGCAGATCGGGCGAGCATCCACTCAATGTCTTCGATGGTTGTAGTGTTTCTCATACTAAACCACCCCAACATGGCCGGCATATAATTCCTTTTAAAATATGCTTGATTTTTTAATCTGTACTCGGTTTGACTTTCCCGGAATCCTGCATACCAAGGTTCACCCCAATTCATTCGGGAATACACATGCCAGAAAAAATGACTCGTTCGACTTGCATCTGCGATGTAATGTTGCTTAATGGAGTTATCCAGATTGTCATACCAGGTTTGAGTAAAAAGGATTTCCCCATAATTACCCATACCAGTTGATCTATTGCCTTCAACCCCATCAAAGGAGATTTGCCGCAACCCTGTTTTATTGAATAAATCGGCTAACCTTGTAGACATTTCCACTGTTAGTTCGACATCCGATAAAAACACTTTATAACCATGATCTGCCAACATGGAAATAGTACTGCCTTTACTATGAGAGGTTGGTGTCGTACCAAATGACCCCCGAATACAGTTGATGAGTTTCCAGGGAAATTCTTTAGTAATATCGCCATACCTTATAAGTTCATTTCCTATCTGTACCGTTTTCAGATTATTGTTTTCAAATTGATTAAAAAATTGAGGCGATTCAATTTGAATTGTGGTACTTTTTGAATCAACTTCTTCAGTTATTTTTGTTGTGCCAATTTTTGCTAAACGAGAATCAGGCACCGGGCTAACATAGGGGTCGTTGGTGGTAATAAAATTGCTTAATGTATGAACACCCACAAATATCTCCTCTTTTTTAGCAAAATCCACACATTGCTTTAAGCCTTCTGTTCCATGAGGAAATGATTTCCCATCTAATTCAAAATGGCCCCAGTTTTTAAAAGGACCCGAATGATAAAGATACATTAAACCTGCTTTTTTTGTTATTTCAATGGCCTTTTCGATAGTATCTTCCCCAAACTCCATAATAATGTATGCGGCAGAAGCCCCTTGAGAAATTTTCCCCCATGTTCCATCGATAAGAGGATGCGCTAAACCCTGTTCTATTTCTATTTCCCCAATGGTTTCCAGGGCTTTATTTTCAGGGCACCCAAACAGGGCAATTTTAGAGCCTACAATTCCGCCATCCGTGTAAGCAGGTGAAACATAATATTCATGGCCCCAATTATTTATTAAACGATCAGTAGTCCGGTTTCTGACATAGGCCTGTAATGAGCTGCCGTAGTTTTCGGGTTTGGCTGCTTCTACCCGGTATAGAACCTCTCTTTTACCTTTTTCTGATAAATCGGAAAGGTTTTCTTGCTCAAAAATATCAATTTGGGGCATACAATCATTTTCGTTCCAGGGATACCCTCCCAGTGTTCTTTTGTTGAGTGATTGGATACCTATGGCAAATTCCTCATTTCTAACCACCCCTACCGTTTCACCAATGATTTCATTGATGCTGGTAGAAATGGGCCCCCAAATAGCTACATCTACGGGGTGACTTATTTCCACAATTTCAAAAGTAAAATACGAGGAATTAACTTGATATTTGACTACAGCGGAAAGCGTATCATCAAATTGAAAAACCAATAGGTTGTCGGGTTTATTGGAAACAGTTTGCGGAAGGAATAG
>JAOUKG010000701.1 GCA_029882725.1 Cyclobacteriaceae bacterium | reverse complement strand
ACAATTCAATATGGCCATAATTATCAGATTACTAACAAAAACTATTTACACCAACTGGGAGTAAAAGAAGACGTATGCACCACCAATCAGTTATGGAAAGAACTCTTGTTAAGGACATTACAATTCTACCCGGAAGAAATGGCGCCCTGGGCATCTTCGTTAAACGAAATTATAAAAAAGGGAACCCTTGCCAGTAGAATACTTGAAGTAGCCAACGGGGTTTATGCTAAAGAAAATCTACAGCTTATCTATCAGGAAATAGGAGAAAACCTAGCCTCCAACCAACTCTTTAACTCATGCGATCCTACCCTATCATAGTAACCTGTGAACATGCCGGAAACCACATTCCTGATGATTACAAACATTTATTTGCAGAAGAAGAAAATGTTTTGGGAACTCACAAAGGTTGGGATATCGGGGCTCTTTCAATTGCGCAGGCCATCTCTAAGGAATTGGACGCTGAGTTATATTATACAGAAATAAGCAGGCTACTTGTAGAATGTAACCGATCGATCAATACCCCTGATTTGTTTTCAAAATTTACCGAATCTTTGGATTTTGAAGAGAAAAAGAAAATTATGGATCTATACTATTATCCATACCGAAATAAGGTGGAAGAGGCTATTGCCAAAGCCGTTAAAAATACAACAGTGGTTCACCTTTCCATTCACAGCTTCACCCCTATTTGGAATGGTAATGAACGAAAAGTAGATATAGGATTACTTTTTGATGACGATAGAGATGATGAATTTAAATTTTGTGAAAATTGGAAAACTTCCTTGGAAAACACTTTCGGAAATATGTCCATAAAGTACAACGAGCCTTATCATGGTAAAGAAGATGGTTTTACGACCCATTTACGCCAAAAATACTCAGAAAACCAATATTTAGGGATTGAACTGGAGGTAAACCAAAAGTGGGTATATAACTCGGTTAGTAAGAGAATTGCATCCACCTTAAAAGGGTTGATACCGTTTGCTCCCTCTTTTGGCTGATTTACGATTAAACACCAATCCTTTATTTATCATTAGTGTTTCCGTAATTTTACGGATCAGTCAATGAAAAATATGGACGAAAAAATATCAGGTAAATACCGTAAAAACATTCACATCAACGATTTGGTAGAAGTTGTACAGAAACATCATCAAAGAACGGGGGAATTAACCGAAGGATTGGTGAAACGCATTCTGACCAAATCGCCGGAACATCCTCACGGCATTAAGGTGATGCTCGATACAGGTGAAGTAGGCCGCGTAAAATGGGTAATTCCAGAGTAATTGTTTTATCTGCACTATGCAATTATTCAAAAATCATACAGATCCCTACACTAACCTCCTGCCCTATCAAGGATGTGTGAATTATTATGGTTTGGTACTTTCCCGGGAAGATGTGGATTATTATTTCAATCGCCTGATGAACTATATTCAATGGGAGCATGATAAGGCCTTGATTTTTGGAAAAACTATTATTACCAAAAGAAAAGTAGCCTGGTATGGTGATAGGGCATTTGATTATACTTATTCCAAAACCACCAAAAAAGCCCTTCCCTGGACAAAAGAGCTATTGGAACTTAAAAAAATGGTCGAAGAAATTTCCAAAGAGTCATACAACTCATGTTTGTTGAATTTATACCACAACGGCAGTGAAGGAATGGCCTGGCACAGCGACGGTGAAAAAGACTTAAAACGCAATGGTGCCATTGGTTCGTTGAGCCTGGGTGCAGAAAGGAAATTCTCATTCAAACACAAACAGACCAAAGAAACTGTATCGATAGTGCTTGAGCATGGAAGTTTATTGGTAATGAAAGGAACTACACAAAGTTATTGGCAACACCGGCTTCCCCCCACAACTAAAATTCAAAATCCAAGGATTAATTTAACGTTTAGAACCATTGTTAATTGAAGAAAGGTTGGCAAACACCAAAACTACTTCACTAATTGTTCCAAGTAGCCATCCATTAATTCAATATATTTTTTGCATTCCGACAGTGCTTTTTTCTGTTCCTTTCCCGTAGAATCCCGGGCTCGCAAAGCATTAACCTTGGCTCTTATATTAGCCCTGTTGGCTTTATAATATATGAATATCTCAGTATCTTCTTTTGTGAGAATAACTTTGAATTTGGAATTATAATAATTCATGAAGTAAGTGCTTAAATCAACATGATCCATGGCCTCCAGATCCATGCAAAGAAAGGCCAGTTCATTTAAAATATCTACTTGTCTTATTTCATCATTAAATTCTATACAATCAAAAATAGTGGGAGGATCGGTGAGGAAAATATTTCTGGAATGAAGATCACCATGCACATCCCGAACAAATTTTAAATCTGATCTTCTTTTAAAGGTTTGTAGATGGTATTGAATGAAGTCATCAGATATTTTTACAGCATTTTCGATTTTATCGGCTACTTCTTTTCCAATAACCTTTTTCAAATAAGGTTGTTGAGCCAAAATATCATTAAAAGTATGTTGGATATTGAAAGGGTTCAAGCTATACGCTATATGGGCATGATTATGGAATTTCAGCAATACATC
>JAOUKG010000700.1 GCA_029882725.1 Cyclobacteriaceae bacterium | reverse complement strand
TTACGCCCCGGGTGGATCATACCCGGATTATTTGGTAAAACAGCAAGGGTACAGGCCTCTGCCCAAGATAACTCATCTGCAGACCGTCCAAAATACCTCCAACTTGCTGCTGAAATCCCTACCACATTTCCTCCAAAAGGTGCATGATTTGAATATAGGTTTAGAATTTCATCTTTGGAATAACGGAACTCCATTCGTACTGCAAGAATCATCTCCCATATTTTTTCAAAATAAGTTCTTGAATTATGCCTGGATAATCTTATTACTTGCATACTTATCGTGCTGGCACCACTTTTCACCCGTCCTGCTTTGAGATTTTGTCCCAACGCCCGAAATATGGAAACAGGGTTTATTCCTAAATGATAATTAAACCATGCATCTTCGTATTCAATAATAGCAATATTGAATTTATCCGAAACAACACTATCGGACTTAAATCGCCATTGACCATCATTAGCTATTCTTGCTCCCAATAAATCACCATATTTATCTAAAACTACAAGACTATATGGAGACTTAAATAAATTTGCAGGTAGGCTAAAGTAAAATAAAATGAGAAAAATTGAGAAGAATAAACTCCCGATCACCTTCTTTTTTAACCACATATTATGAAGTACTTGTCTCATATAATCCTAAATTTAGAAATTAGTATCAATTATTAAAGAATGGGAGTAGAATTAGATTTTAGGGATATACTAACCATTGGTTATTATTTATTAGCCATTGCCACTGTAGTCTTTGTTATACAGGACAACCGTTCACCACATAAAACGCTCTCCTGGATACTTGTATTAATCACCCTTCCCATAATCGGACTCATTCTATATTTCTATTTTGGACATAATTTCAGAAAAGAAAAGCTTTTTGAGGGGAAGCGAAAGTTGGACATAAAACGAATAAGTAGAATTGTACAAGAGCAATCCCTGGATCTAAGTCAACATGTCGATAAATTGGGTAAAGCAGCAAAAAAAATTAAAGTTATTAATCTTGTATTAAGAAACAACAAATCAAGATTGACAAAAAACAACCGTCTCACGGTTCTCAACGATGGAATAGAAACCTACACTTCACTTCTCAGAGCTTTGGGAACGGCCAAAAAACATATACATCTTGAATATTATATATTTGAAGAGGGTGAGGTTGCAAACAAAATTAAGAATATCTTGATTAAAAAAGTTGAAGAAGGGGTTGAAGTTCGATTATTGTATGACAGTGTGGGAAGTTGGAACTTAAGTGAAGTTTTTTTGGATGAATTGAAAATAGCAGGGATAAAAACTGCGGAAAGTCTCCCTGTTCAATTCCCTTTATTTACAAGCAAAATCAATTATAGAAATCACAGAAAAATAGTTATCATTGATGGGGTTACAGGTTATTTGGGAGGTATAAACATTTCAGACAAATACCTTAACATAGACCAGGACATAGGAATGCCGTGGAGGGATACTCACTTAAAAATAGAAGGTGACAGTGTAAAAGACCTACAACTTGTATTTCTCACAGACTGGTATTTTGCGACCAGAGATTTCATTGAAGACGAAGATAAATATTTTCCTGAAACCAACATTGAAGATTCAACTATTGTACAAATTTTAGCAAGTGGTCCAGATACTGATCATAAGGCTGTTATGAATGCATATTTTACAGCCATTACTTCTGCTGAAAAATCCATATGTATTACAACACCGTATTTTATGCCAAATGAAACCATCCTGAATGCTCTAAAAATAGCTTCAGCAAGTGGTATTAATGTAAAAATGATTATACCAGGAATTTCCGACAGTACTGTAGTAAAACTTTGTTCACAAAGTTATTTTGAGGATTTAATGGAATCCGGAATTGAGATCTATCAATTTCACGGTGGCTTTATCCATTCCAAAACCCTTTTAGTTGATAACCTTTTGGCCTCGATAGGCACAGCTAATATGGACTTCAGAAGTTTTGAACAAAATATGGAAGTCAATGCTTTTATATATGATAAAAAAGTATGCAAAAATCTTGAATTGCAATTTCAAAATGACCTTATGAAAAGTCGTAAACTAGGAATACGTAGCTGGAAAAAGAGAAAAAGAATTATTAAAATTTCTGAATCTTTTAGCAGGTTATTCGCTCCGCTATTGTAGATAAACAGTTAATAGTATTTGTATACTTTGTTTCAAAATCTAAGTTCTCAGTCCGATACATTTAACCCTATTTATTCCTATACCATATACCTATAAACCATGACTAAATTCCAATTATTGTGAGTGTAAAGCAATAAATCGCTCAACTTGTCAAGACAATAATTTATTCATGAAAAACGCAAGTGTCTCAATTAAGAAATAACTTTGGTTTGAAAAAATATATCCAATTTAGCTATAAATTGATTATAGAGAAGTAATTACTTAAAACCGGGAGTTTTCTTTCCGTTTTATCAAAGCAAAATATTCATTATTTATTCCATAATAACCATAATCGTAGCAGAAATATTGAACTGGCCCTTCAGCTACTTGACTCACATGTGTATGATAGGAAAAATCAAACCCATTATCAATAAGCC
>JAOUKG010000699.1 GCA_029882725.1 Cyclobacteriaceae bacterium | reverse complement strand
CCCGAAAAGAGATGATTTCCACGGCATTGGTTGACCACGGGGTAATCATCTCTTTTCGGGGGCCTATATATTTCCCTGAAAGTACTTCATAGGTCTTTTCGGGGTCGCCAAAAAGCCAGTTGAGTTTTTCAAGATTATCGTTGGTGATCGGGTCGGAATATTGAACGGCAAAAACCCTTCCGTTGGCATTTTGGAAAAATCGGATCATAGTTGAATGACTAGGATTTGAAATCAAAGTGCAAAAGTATTAAAACGTTAAGGAATAAAGAATTTAATTATTGATTATAATGACTTAATTTTAATTTTCTTTTGTTGCAATAATACACCACGTTTTTCGACTTATAGAAAAACAGGTTACAGATGCAGTTATCATTGGAACTAAAACAACAAACCATAGAACGGGAAAGGCTACGGCTTTTAAACTTCATAAAAGGGAGGGTTTCCAGTTTGGAGGATGCGGAAGACATTCTTCAGGAGGTGCTTTTTGCTTTTGTAGACCGTTCACCAGTTGAAACTGCCGAAAAAGCAGTGGCCTGGTTATTCAGTGTGGCCAGAAACAAAATTATCGATAAGTACCGAAAGAAAAACATCTTTTCTGCTTCAATAGATCAGGTTATTGGAAATGTTGATCAGGATGAACCTATCATGATGAAAGACATTTTGCCCGATTTAGGGCCCGATCCTCATGAGGTATATTTACAAAATGTTATTTGGGAAAAAATCGTGGAGGCCTTGGAGGAACTTCCTTCCAACCAGCGGGATATTTTTATTCAAAATGAATTGGAAGGCAGGGGATTTAAGGAAATTTCGGAAGAAATGGGGATTTCCATCAACACGTTGCTTTCGCGAAAGCGATATGCGGTGCTGGCACTACGTGAAAAACTTGAGGAACTTTATAAAGACATGCAATGATGTATCACAAAGGCAAAAAGATATTTTGGGTGCTGCTTTTTATCCTGATGGTAGGGTCGCTTATGGGGTTGCTGGTCATGCAACTTTGGAACTGGCTGATCCCGGAAATTTTCAACGGACAAAAAATTAATTTTTATCAGGCACTGGGGCTTCTTGTATTGGCAAGATTATTAACTGGCTTTGGTAAAGGGGTTTTCTACAACGGAAACTGGTATAAACACAATAAAAACTCTTTATCTCAGGAAGAAAAGGACTTGTTAAAAAGGAAGTTTATGGAAAAATGTGGCTGGTCTGACGGGAAAACGAAACTAAATGACGAGGAAGATCGTTAACCTTGTGTCAAACTATATTTAATGGATCATATTATTTTTGCAATACCCCTACTTTTGGGAATAGATTTTTATGCGTATCAGCCAGTAAAAATTTTATCTGGAAAGAAAACACCGGCTTTTAAAAAATGGGCAAAGTGGATTTATTGGTCCATTCCCGTAATTATTTTATTAGGCTTTTTCATATACGGTTTTATCGACGATTTTTTGATTGGTAGAAATGTACGGTACGCAATTTTGTTGCTGTTTACATTTAATTACCTCCCCAAAGTATTTATTGTTATCTTTTTACTCATCCACGATTCAATTGGGATTCTTCGGTGGGTAATTCGAAAGTTTTCTGCTAAACGAGATCAGAAAAAGCTGGAGGGAAAACCCATTTCACGGTCTGAATTTATTTCAAAGGCGGCCTTGATTTCGGCAGGGGCACCTCTGGCCATGATGGGATTTGGCATTGTACGCGGAGCGCATGATTATCAATTGAGAAGAAAACAGGTATTCTTGAAAAATCTTCCTCAAGCGTTTGATGGTATAAAAATTGGGCATATCTCTGATATCCACACTGGCAGCTTTTTTAGTAAAACCGCCGTTCAGGGTGGGATAGATATATTGATGAATGAAAAGCCCGATGTAGTGTTTTTTACAGGTGATTTGGTTAACAATGTAACTTCGGAAGTAAAAGATTACATCAATATTTTCGATAAAGTGAGGGCTCCTTTGGGGGTGTTCAGTTCTACAGGAAACCACGACTATGGCGATTATGCTCAGTGGTTTTCAGAGAAAGCAAAAGTGAAGAATTTTGAGGATTTGAAAGAGGCACACAAACTGATGGGCTATGATTTATTGTTGAATGAGAATAGGCATATTTCTTTAGGAGGCGATAAGTTGGGAATTATTGGAGTAGAGAATTGGGGGGCTGGTCGTTTTTCAAAGCACGGTGATTTGGATGCTGCCATGCAAAACACCGATGATTATGCTGTGAAACTATTGTTAAGTCACGATCCCAGTCATTGGGATGCGCAGGTATTGGGTAAAACTGATATAGATTTGATGTTTGCAGGACATACACATGGTTTTCAGATGGGAGTAGAAGTAGGGGATTTTAAATGGAGTCCTTCACAATATTTGTATAAACAATGGGCCGACCTGTATCAGGAAGGAGAACAGTATCTATATGTAAACAGAGGATACGGCTACATTGGTTACCCCGGTAGAATAGGAATTATGCCTGAAGTTACCATGATAGAATTGAAAAAAGGGTAACGGCCGTAGAGACCCACGGCCGTGGGTCTCTGCCGTGG
>JAOUKG010000698.1 GCA_029882725.1 Cyclobacteriaceae bacterium | reverse complement strand
TTTTACATCATTATCATAAACAGCGTAAATACGGGCATATTTTTTTTGATTCTCATCCAGCTTTTGAAGATATTTCTTATCCGGAACGATTTGAAATTGATAGAAAGCTTCCATGTCCTCTTCATTAAAATCTCCTGAAGCACTCATTCTTGCAAGTGTGCTTTCAAATAACAAGTCTGAAAAGTCATCGGTATCAGGATGAATGAACCTTTTGGTTTTTTTCTCACCAAAAACAGGTTTAGACAGTACTAATGGACTTATACAGACAAATTTAAGAGGACTTCCAATTACCTGTTTCTCTTCTACTTCTATTTTATCAGGCACAAGCTCCAAATTCCCTACTTCCAATAAGGGATGTTGAAATAAAATTTCAGTAAAATAATCAATAAAGTCACTTTTTGAACTTGAAAAAACCAAAGTTACCCTACTGGAAAAAAAATGAAGTCCTTTTCTGCTCACTCGTGTCTGCCCCTTTAACCCTGAAAAGTTATAATCAAGAAAAGAAGCATACTCTTCAGCACCCCCTTTAATTATCATCCCCTTTATCAATTGAGCAAGTAAATGCTGATGATGAAAAGGAAGGACCCCTCCCCTGTTTTTTAGTTTAAAAATTATTCTTACTCTCAAAGCTGTTCTATTAAAAAATGAAGCTGTTGCCCCCTTAGCGAAATCAAAACGTGTTTTGTAAACTAAAAAAACACAAATTTATTCAAAAAGTAAAACTTATTTGCTTTTAAAACTTACAAGCCTATGAAAGTTTAGGTGTTTGAGACCAAATTCTACACATTAAACCTAAAATGCATCACATCCCCGTCCCAAACAACATACTCTTTTCCCTCTACCGCAAGTTTTCCCTTTTCTTTACAAGCAAGTTCAGAACCATACTGCACATAGTCGTCATAATGAATAACTTCAGCACGTATAAACCCTTTTTCAAAGTCAGTATGAATTACTCCAGCCGCTTGTGGTGCTTTCCAACCTTTATGGATAGTCCATGCTCTTACTTCTTTCACACCTGCTGTAAAATAAGTAATCAAATCCAGCAAAGAGTACGAAGCTTTAATAAGTTTAGCCAAACCTGATTCTTTCAAACCATATTCTTCAAGAAAAAGATCTCTTTCTTCTACATTATCCAATTCAGCAATTTGCGACTCAATAGCAGCGGAAACCATTACTAGTTCAGCATTTTCAGCAGCAATATTTTGCCGTAACTCTTCTACATATTTATTACCGGAAAGAATAGAACCTTCTTCTACGTTAGCAACATATATTACAGGCTTGGTAGTAAGTAAATACAAATCTTTCACAGGAAATTCAATTTCTGCGGCCCTTGCATTTTTTCCTTCCAATAGTGTTTTTTCGTAAATTTTTAAAGTAGCCAGCTCTTCTTTTGCTTTGCTATCTCCTGATTTAGCAATTTTTTCAATCCTCTGAATCCTCTTTTCAACAGTTTCCAAGTCTTTCAATTGCAATTCGGTATCGATAATTTCTTTGTCAGCTACCGGATTAATCCTTCCATCTACGTGTACAATATTATCATCCACAAAACACCTTACCACATGCACAATAGCATCTACCTCACGAATATTACCAAGGAATTGATTTCCTAATCCTTCACCTTTACTGGCACCTTTTACAAGGCCGGCAATATCCACAAACTCTATAGTTGTAGGAAGAACTTTTTGAGGATTCACAAGTTTTTCAAGTACTCCTAATCTCTCATCTGGCACAGTAATAACACCAACATTAGGTTCAATTGTACAGAAAGGAAAATTGGCTGCTTCAGCCTTATTATTCGATATCGCATTAAAGAGGGTAGATTTTCCAACATTGGGCAAACCTACGATCCCACATTTCAGTCCCATTTATCTAAAGTTAACTTTTTGTATTTTAAAAATTCTATATTTTCTACTACCGAGGTAAAACTCTACAAAACTGACACGAAGTATAGTATAAACCGGAATTGCAGCTATCATACCAAGTATACCCGCCAGCGTTGCGCCTGCAAATATAATGATAAATATTTCGAGTGGATGTGCTTTTACACTTTTTGAAAATATTAATGGCTGCCAAAGTATATTATCTGTAACCTGAACTACTGCAAAAACAGAAATAATCTTAACAATAAGAAAGAAATAATCCTGAAATGTTACAATATCAGGTGTAAGGGTAATTGCCACCATAATACCAAATGCTGAACCTAAAAGAGGTCCCAGATAAGGTATAATGTTGGCGATAGCAGCAAATAATGCGATGGTAACCGCATATTTAACACCAATAATAGTCAAGCCAAAAGAAGCCAAAAGAAAAATCGCCATCATTTGCAAAGAGAGCCCTAAGAGATAATTCGACAATAAGTGCTCAATTTTATTAAGTGCTGCAATTGTAACCTCAAAATATTTATTTGATATAAGTGAAATAAACCACCTTCTAAGTGTGCCCGCTTCGTATAAAAGAAAGAATGTAATAAAAAAAACCGCAAGAGACCCAACAAAAAGAGAACCGGCTAAAGAAACAACATTATTTATCATGTTACCAACATCAACTT
>JAOUKG010000037.1 GCA_029882725.1 Cyclobacteriaceae bacterium | reverse complement strand
GAACAGTACATCCACAAGATCCTCTTGCACTTTGAATAATAAGTGGGGCATCGCCTGTATTTTTGAATGTAAAAGTATGTTTTACGATATCACCATCTGTAATTGTTCCAAAATCATGATCCGTTTTTTCAAATTCAAATGAAGGAATTGGACCTTCGGGTTTTACTTCTGGCTCAGGTGTTGGTGTAGCTACAGGTGAAGATGCGGTACTTGCCCCCCCTGAACTTTCAACTTCTTTAAGTCTATTTTCAAGTTCAGCAATGCGTTTTTCTGCGTCCTTATTGGCACATGAGGTTGCTCCAAATACAAATAACCCCATTACCAAAGTATAAAATACTAATTTACTCATAGTTTTCATTGTTTTAATTATCTACTTTTTATCACTTCCTTTAATTTGACTAATTAAGCTGTCTACATCTTCAAGCAACCTTTCGGCTTTTTCTTTTGCCTGAGAAACAACCCTTTTACTTTCTTCTTTTGCTTCACTAAATTGAATTTCTTTTCCAGATACTAGATCTTCCAATAATTCCTCCAACATTTTCTTGTATTTATCTAATTTGAAAGAAAGTCGGTCTCTTGTATTTGAACCTTTATCGGGTGCGTAAAGAATTCCCAATGCCGCTCCGGTAGCGGCACCTAAGAGAAATGCTAAAAGTGAACTTCCGGTTTTTTTGCTCATAATTATATTTATTATTTATTATCCATTAATCCTCGGCCACTTTTTTTAACTACACCCATTTTCTTCAGTTCCTCGGCAATTACATCCAGCATTCCATTAATAAATAGTTTGCTTTTCGGTGTAGAATATAACTTTGAAAGCTCAATATATTCATTTATCGTGACTTTTACCGGAATGCTGGGGAAAAAAATCATCTCTGAAATGGCCATTTCCAAAATAATTCGATCTGTAGTAGCTAGTCTGTCGATGTCCCAGTTCACGGCTTTTTTACTTATAAGATCCTTATATTCATCATCAAGTTTTACACTCACATCAAACAGCTTTTCAAAGAACGCCATATCATCTTCGAAGTTGTAGGATACATCCAGAATTTCAAATTCGCTCTCGGAATCCATGTTTTTAATGGATTTTAAAACTAAGCTTTTGATAATCGGCTTATTTTCCACCCAGAACAAATCCTTATCATCCAGATATGAATCTATAACATCCGAATTAAAAATTATTTTCTTTATCACAAAAACCATCAGATCTTTATCTTCCGTAAAACCCGGGTTTTCGAGAGATAAATATTTAATATATTCTTCATTTAAAGAAATCAGGTTTTTATACCAGCTTCTAACCTCAGAATTACCTTCCCATTTCTTTCCGCAGTCTAATATCGTTTTTTCCAGTGATGGATTCAAATAAATGGATTTGATTAACAAATTATTAACAAAGTTGCTATGGTCTTTTTTTGTTTCATTTTTAGCATGGTGATGAAATTCAAGAATCAATTCTATAATTGAGATATAGTAGCATTTAAGCTTTTCAACATCTGAAATCATATTTACCCGCAGTGCTCGGATGTCTTTTTGATTTTGATTTTCAATGTTGGTTATTTCATCATTCACCGTTTGTAAAATATCTTCATCAATTGAAGGAGAGGTACTTTCCTTTCCCTTATAAAGTTTTTCCAAAACTTTTATAGCCTCTTTTTTTTGTTGTTTAAGAAGTTGAGGATCCTGAATTTCCATACTGTTTAAATCGGGTGAGTAATGGCTTTCCAGATTCTCCTTTGCAATTTGATAATTGGCTTCAAATCTTTGCTTTCCAGCAAACAGTGCCTGCATTACCTTAATACGTAATGTCCTTCTATTAAGCATAAATATTTAAAATGATAATTTAACGTTGCCTACTTCCCTTATCCGCTTTTCGGCAAGTTCTATAGCGGCTTCCTGTGGTGAAATCTTTTCATTTTCGGCTTTATTAACTACATTCAAGCAATTATCATAAATTTTATCTGCCATTGAATAGGATCTTTCCTTTGTATATTCCTTTAAATAATCAAGATATACGTTAATAAGCCCTCCGGCATTAATAACGAAATCAGGCACATATACTATTCCCCTTTCCATTAATGCATATCCGTGCTTTATTTCTTCTTTCAATTGATTATTTGCTGCACCCGCAATGATATCGCAATTTAATTTGGATATAGTTTCATCGTTAAGTGTAGCACCCAATGCACAAGGTGAGTAAATATCAATATCTATTGCAAAGGGGTCGCCTTCAATTACTTTTGCTCCCGTTGATTTCGACACATTTTTTAATTTTTCCTCATCTAAATCGGAAATGTATACTTCTGCATTTTCTTTTCTGAGGTGTTCAGTTAAGTACATTCCTACTTGTCCAACTCCCTGTACCCAGATTTTTTTTCCCGAAAGGGACTCTGAACCATATGCCTTTTTAGCTATAGCTTTCATCCCAAGATAGGTGCCATAGGCTGTTACGGGTGATGGGTCTCCACTTCCTCCTAAATAAGATGGAAGACCTGTTACATGTTGGGTTTCCATTGCAATATATTCCATGTCAGATGTTTTCATATTCACATCTTCTGCGGTTACGTATTTACCATTCAGGCTTTCAATGAATTTTCCAAACCGTCTTAAAAAGGGTTCAGTTTTATCTGTTTTGGCGTTTCCAATCAATACTGCCTTTCCTCCACCCAAATTAAGTCCGGTAATAGCGGCTTTGTATGTCATGCCTCTGGAAAGGCGTAGTGCATCAATTGCAGCGTCATTATCAGATGCATACCCCCACATTCTAGTTCCGCCCAAGGCTGGTCCTAATACAGTATTGTGGATTCCAATGATGGCCTTTAGCCCTGTGTCATTGTCGTTGCAAAAGACTACCTGTTCGTGACCCATCTCCCTCATTAGGGATATAACTGAATCCTCACTTTTAGTTTCCTTCTGTGTTATTTCCATGCTATAATTATATAAAAATTGTAGTAGCTTTACGCCTTGTTTCCATGGTAAAGTAATTGGCCGCAAAGTTAGGCTTTTTTACCATTATGCCATCAAAATAGATTATTAAACTTTATTGAAACCTATACGTTTCCTTAAAAGGTCTCATGAAAGAATTAGCACATTTAAATAAATATCTCTTTAAATATAAGAAACATCTCTTGTTGGGATGCCTTTTTATAGTTCTAACCAACTTTTTCCAGATTGTGCCTGCACAGTTAGTAAGGCATTCTATTGATTTAGTTTCCGATAATATAAAAGTCTACCAAGCATTCGAAGGTCTGGATATTCAGGATGATTTCTATTCTGTTTTTGCCGGAAGTATATTGCTTTATGCTGTTCTTATTCTTTTAATGGCTTTGTTGAGGGGTTTTTTCCTGTTTTTGGTACGCCAAACTATTATTGTTATGTCGAGGTTTATTGAGTTTGATTTGAAAAATGAAATTTTTAATCATTATCAATCTTTGCCTCTTCGTTTTTACAGAAAAAACAATACTGGAGATCTTATGAATCGTATTTCGGAAGATGTAAGCAAGGTGAGAATGTTCCTAGGGCCTTCAATTATGTATGGTCTGAACCTTGTATCCTTATTTATGATTCTGATACCCTATATGATGACTATCAATATGAAATTGACATTATATAGTTTGATTCCGCTACCTATTCTGTCATTTAGTATTTATTTCGTCAATAATATTATAAACAAAAGATCAGAAGAAATACAGAGCAGTCAATCGGATTTATCTACATTGGCCCAGGAAGCTTTTAGTGGAATCAGGGTACTTAAGTCTTTTGTTAGGGAAGAGGATAACTTGGGTAAGTTTTCAGAAGAAAGTAATAAATACAAAGCTAAATCATTAAAACTCACCAGAGTTCAGGCTCTCTTTTTTCCTTTAATAATGACTCTTATTGGTTTGAGTACTGTTCTTACTATTTATGTAGGTAGTACAGAAGTAATCAACGGGAATTTATCATTTGGGAATATAGCTGAATTTGTGATTTATGTGAATTACCTAACATGGCCTGTTACATCCCTGGGTTGGATAAGTAGTATAATTCAACGAGCGGCTGCCTCTCAAAAAAGGATAAATGAATTCTTGAATGAAGAGAACAATATAGTAAGTGATGAAAACAGGATAACTGTACTCGATGGGGATATAGAATTTAATAATGTAAGTTTTGTTTATCCTGACAGTGGTATTAAAGCTTTGAAAAACCTGAATTTTAAGGTAGGAAAGGGGCAGTCATTAGCTATTATAGGGACCACGGGATCGGGAAAAAGCACAGTTGCTAACCTTATTACAAGACTCTATGATGTAAGTGATGGAGAGGTTCTTATTGATGGTCATACAATAAAAAGTTATAATGTAACCTCGCTTCGAAGTCAGATGGGGTATGTACCTCAGGATGTATTTTTATTTAGTGACTCCATTTATAATAATATAGGGTTTGGCTCGGATGTTTTTTCTGAAGAATCTGTGATGAAAGCGGCCCAGGACGCTGATATTTATGACAATATTATGGATTTTCAGGAGGGGTTTGCTACTCGTGTCGGAGAGCGTGGCATTACTTTATCCGGGGGACAAAAACAACGAGTTTCCATTGCCAGGGCAATTGTTAGAAACCCTAAAATATTGATTCTTGATGATGCCTTGTCTGCAGTAGACACTAAAACGGAGAATACCATACTTAGGAGTATGCAAAAAATAATGAAGGGAAGGACTACAATTATTATTTCCCATAGGGTCTCTTCTGCCAAGCTGGCCGACAGGATTTTAGTGATTGATGAGGGAAAAATGGTTGAAACGGGAACCCATGAGGAATTAATTAATAAGAATGGGGCATATAAAGATTTGTTCGAAAAACAATTGCAGTCTGAACAGCTTGAGGAAGACAAAGTACAATGATAATTTACCTGCCGCATATTTTTTATTGTTTAAATACCTTGAAAAATACTATTTTCGCAGTCAAATAAAATAAATATTGAGCTATATGGATGAGCATTCATTGGACGAATTACAAGAATACAGGGGAAAGATAAACCAGGTATATAACGAAGTAGGCAAAGTAGTGGTAGGTCAGAAATACATGATAAGCCGATTGCTTGTAGGATTGTTTACCAATAGCCATATATTATTGGAAGGGGTGCCTGGATTGGCAAAAACCCTTACGGTGAGTACCTTGGCCGATGTTTTGCATCTGGATTTTCAAAGGATTCAATTTACACCGGATTTATTGCCTGCAGATTTGGTTGGAACAATGATTTACAACCAAAAACAGGGAAATTTTGAAGTAAAGAAAGGACCTATTTTTTCGAATATTATTTTAGCCGATGAAATAAATCGTTCTCCTGCAAAGGTACAGTCGGCACTTTTGGAGGCAATGCAGGAAAAATCTGTAACCATTGGTGAAACTACATTTTCATTGGATAGGCCATTTCTTGTTCTGGCAACTCAAAATCCGGTTGAACAGGAAGGAACATACCCTTTGCCCGAGGCCCAGGTAGACAGGTTTATGATGAAGGTAAATGTTGATTACCCAAGTAAGGATGAGGAATTGGAAATTATGCGTAGAATATCCAATATGCGTTTTGATTTTTCTGTAAATACAATATTGTCTAAGGAGGATATTTTTGCAATTCGCGATAATATTAACAAAGTAACTATAAGTGAATCCTTGGAGCGTTATATAATAGAACTTGTGTATTGTACGCGTTTTCCGAAAGAATATGGACTGAGTGAGTTGATGAATTATGTGCAGTTTGGAGCATCACCACGTGCCAGTATAAATTTAAATTTGGCGGCAAAGGCAATGGCTTTTTTAGACGGAAGGGATTATGTATTACCTGAAGATATAAAAAATATTGCAAAGGATGTGATGAACCATAGAATCTTGCTGAATTACGAAGCAGAAGCAGATAGCGTGAGTACTATTGATCTTATTGATGTGATTCTAAAGAAGATACCAATTAATTCGTAATTGTGGTTTTGTGTCTAATTCCAAAGAGGGATTCAAAACTAAAATTGAGTCTGTTTTTTTGGATGTTGAAAAACCTCGTATTGAACTCCAAACCAAGCCTGAATTGAAAGAGGGTTTGAATAACCCAAATAGTTTTTAAATATTTTTGAGGTACTGAATGCAAAAGTGGAATGCGCACTAATATGGAATTTTCCAATTGGCTGTGCAAACCCAATACCGCCTTCAAGGTCTAGCATCATTTTATTTATATTATTAATTGAAAAATCGGGTAAAACACTATTGCTCTGATCTGGAAGAACTATAGGGTTATTGAAGTAACTTATACCCGGGCCTGCTTCAATTGAAATTCGGAATTTTTTTATTGGAAAATAGAGATAGGAAAGAAATTGAAAATTTATTCCCGAATTTTTATAGTGAATAGGATCAGTGTTGGTTTTTTCATAGAAACCATATTGCATTCTTGAAAACAGTAATTTCACACCTGGCTTATTATTTTCCGGAAGGTATGTAATCAAAATACCAGCCACAGGATTTACCCCATAATCAGTTTTAACATTGATGTTTTCCATTAAAATATCCGTAAAGTTTACACCACCAGCCGGACCTACCAACCACTGTCCTTTAGCATTTAAGTTGCATAAAAGAACAAAAAACAACGAAAGAGATACTATTTTTAATTTGGTCATTAATTTCTGTAATCTAATCCCCAGCTTAATTTTTGTCTGAGGGTTTTGAAGTAGCTACTATCTTTTAAACGAACAAGGTGGGCGTTGAAAGGAGCTTTTTCAACTGAAAGTTCGGTGTTCAACTCAATGGTTTTAAACCTTGAATCCAGAGATGCCAGGTATTGTTTCGCCCTACCCTCAACCTTAAAAGAGAGGATGCTGTTATCTGGAACAACCATAGGACGGGCGGTGAGATTATGAGGACTCACAGGTGTTAGAACAAAATTCTGAGAGCCCGGAAGAATCAATGGACCACCACAACTCAATGAATACCCTGTGGATCCTGTAGGAGTGGCCACGATGATGCCATCGGCCCAATAAGAATTAAGAAATTCCCCATTGATATAGGCATGAACCAAAATCATTGAGGAGGTATCTTTTTTCAAAATTGTAAAATCATTCAATGCAAAATTTTGTTTCCCGAAAAGGTCGTTTTTAGTTTGAAGATTAAGTAGTGTCCTTTTATCGAGGATATAATTTCCACTGAATACTTCATTTATAGTGCCCTTTACCAATTCTTTTGATGTTGTGGCCAAAAAGCCCATTCTGCCAAGATTAATTCCCCAAATAGGAATAGAAAGAGAGCCTGTTTGCGCAACAGCTTCAAGAAGGGTGCCATCTCCCCCCAAAGTAACCATCATATCTAACCCAGATAAATCATCATTCGAAGTATAATATTTTTGGTTAGGTTCAATAAGATCCGCTTTTTTCAGAGCTTTAAAGTAAGATTCAGAGAAAATCAATTCACATGATTTTTCAGAAAACTCTTTCAAAACTGACCTGATGAACTCTATATTTTCTTTCAGGAATTTTTTTCCGTGAACACCTATTTTCATCATGTAATTGATTTAAATTTCCAGATATCTGAAAAGCAAATCAATTCGGTCACGCTCTGGTTCACTGATCTCGTTGTCTTGAAATTTAGCAATGATCTTATAATCAAAGCGTTCAAGGGTAGCAATGACCCTATTTAATTCGGTAGAATTAATTTTTAAGGTCAATTTAATTTTGCCAGGATCAGCCGGATCAATGCGTACATTGCTATTCAGTATTTTTAAATTATTTTCTTCTACAAGTCGTGCGATTTCCGCCAGACTGTAATCGCGTAGATCCATAGATAAAACTAAAATACCTCCATACATTTGAATTGCAGCTGATTGAACGAACACATTGATACAATCTTGTACAGTAATAACCCCTGTATAGACTCCCATGCTGTCAAGAACAGCAACTGTTTGGACATTAAAGTCACTTGCTTTTTTCAGAATGTCATAGAAATGGGTTTCTTCAGTGACATAGCAATCTTTACCAATTAGTTTAAATTCACTCATTGGTTTGTCAATGTCATTTTCTTCCATAATGATATCTTCAGAAATCAACCCCAGAAATTTCCCGGATTCTGTAACAGGAAGAAAATTGCATCGCAATTCTTCCATCCAAACAATTGCCTTATCGGCATCGTCTGTTATTTTCAGAGGAGGGATCATGTGATTGATAAGTTCTTTGGCTATCATGGGTGTTTCTTTAAGAATTGTTCTACCAAAACATTAAATTGTTCCGGGTGTTCCATCATTGGTGCATGACAACATTTATCTATGAATTGCAGTTCAGAGTTAGAAAGTAACCTGTTGAATTCATGGGCCACCTTAGGAGGTGTAATTGTATCGTTCAACCCCCAAATAAGAAGTGTGGGTGCTTTAATAGCAGGAATTTCTTCCCTCATGTTATTTCTCTGTGCAGATTTTGCAATTGCTACAATTTTAAGGCATTTTGGAATACTTTTGGTGGTTTCAAAAACTTCATCTACGAGCCCTTTTGAGGCTGTTTTTGGATCGTAAAAGGTGTATTCTACCCGTTCTTTTATATAATCATAACTTCCTCTTCTGGGAAAAGATCCTCCCATGGTATTTTCAAAAAGACCAGAACTACCTGTAAGTATTAAATTCTTCACTTTATCAGGATGGTCAAGTGTATAGATAAGTCCGACATGTCCCCCTAATGAGTTTCCAATCAAGGTCATTGAATTTAGCTTTTTCAAGGTCACAAATTGATGTACAAATTCAGTTAAACCTTCCAGTCCGGCTTGTTTGATTGGCATTTCATAAATTGGGAGGAGAGGTATAATGACCCGGTAGTTTTTGCTAAAATGACCTACTACAGTTTCCCAGTTACTTAAGGCACCAAAAAGACCATGAAGAAGTAAAAGAACCTCACCTTGCCCTTCATCAATATATTTAAAATCCTGTTCGGTTTTTATTTCCATAATACTTAATTAAACACCTTTTTAAGAATAAAATTCCTGCTCTTACCTGTTTATTATAAAGCTAAAAAGGATATTTCTATTTATTAACAATTGTAATTCAGTTTTGTCTGGTTAAATGCAAATTAATTATTTTTACATAATAAACAATTTAAAAACCACCTTCATTATAGCCTAGTTTTAAGGATTTACAGTAAGTATTTCCCTTACTGAATTTACGAAACCTTCCAGAAAAGGAAAAATATACCCCAATCCATTGATCACAGTTGGAGCAAATGATTCTATCAGAGGGTAAATGAATGCTCCTTCAGTGGTTTCTTGTGGAAATGCAAGGTTAAATGAACCAGAAATCCAAAAGATTACGCTGATACCGAATGCCCATTTTAGAATTCCTATTAAACTTCCGGCAAGGTTATCAAAACTTCCCAATAGTGTGAGGTCTATTAATGTTTTAAGTGATTTACCTAAAAGGTTTACCAAGATAATGATTGCTATAAAAATAAGGAGGAATGCCACATAAGGCAGAATTGTTCCATTGATATCAAACCGTTCATCCAAAAACTCCATGCCTACATGCAGTAGTCTAAAACCTCCAATAATACCTAAAATAAGAGCAGCTATAGCAATAATCTCCATAAGGAAACCCTTTCGATACCCTCTGTATGCTCCGAATAATAATATGATTAATAAAACAATATCAATTGTTTTCACACTATGCCAATAATTTTTTTACAATAGTACTAATGGTTTTCCCATCTGCTTTTCCTGCCATTTCGGAACTTGCCATTCCCATTACCTTGCCCATATCTTTCATGCTCGTGGCTCCGGTGGTAGTGATTATTGTTTTTATTTTTTCTTCAATTTCACTTTCAGATAATTGTGCCGGCAAATACCTTTTAATTACTTCCAGCTCCTGAAGTTCCTTTTCTGCCAAATCGGCTCTGTTTTCTTTTTTATAGATCTCCGCACTATCAACACGCTGTTTCACAAGTTTTGTAAGTAATTTTAATTCTTGTTCTTTATCTAGGTCTTCTGATTTTCCTTTTTCTGTCCTGGCAAGCAAAATAGCAGACTTTACAGCCCTGAGTGCAGTAAGTTCATCCTTTTTTTTTGCAAGCATTGCTGCTTTTATATCATTTTCTATGCTATGTTGTAAACTCATACTTATTAACTTTATGTCGGACAAAAATAATAATAATAAGTTAAGAAAATGACCCGTTTAAGTGTAAATGTCAATAAGATTGCAACTTTGCGAAACGCAAGGGGAGGAGACAATCCTAATTTGGT
>JAOUKG010000697.1 GCA_029882725.1 Cyclobacteriaceae bacterium | reverse complement strand
GTTCCGGAGCGGGATTGAATTTAGAAAGGCAAGCCCGCCTGATCCGACTCGAATGGCTCAGTCGGGCAGGCAAGGTAAGGTTTAGTGGGACAAATACCTGCATCAGTACTAAATTTCACCGCTCACTCCGCGGATTGAAATGAATACCCTTTTGATAGGGGGAAGGACAGTTGTCCGGGGATTGGTGTGGCAACAATATTGCTCCTACTACCGCTCCATCACATACTCCCAAGGGGTATTATGATTGTAGCCAAATAAAAACCGAAACATTAACCCCGAAGGGGTGACAGTGGATCAGAATCGGGTGCAGCAGGGAGGGAATTTAGAATTTAGTTCCGCTGCGCGGAATTGAATTTAAAATTTAGAATCAGGTTGGATTAGAACCTGCGGCCACCGAAGCTTTTGCGAAGGCGGCCCAGCCGCGGCTCCATTTCTTCAATGTACTGATCCAGGTTGTATGCCTCCCGCAGACTATCATTGGCCAGTTGTATCTTTTCATTGATCACGGCTTCCCCTTCGGTTTTGTATTTCTTTTTGATATCGCGGGAGAGTTTGCCGGAATCACTGCTGTAGGCCTTGTAGGTTTTTTTAAACTTTTTGGCCATTTGTTTCGCGGTTTGGAGTTGCTGTTTTTCCTGTGGGGTGAGGAGGACAATTCCTGTAGTGATTTGGGCAAATGCAGAAACAGTGAAAAGAAGACTGATTAATATGGTGAGGAGGGATTTAGGCATAATTAAAAAAAAGAATTAATTTCCTGTTAGTATTGGTGTTCCTATTATTGCCAGGCTGTCTTGTTCTGCTATTTTGGCATTCATCCAATTAGGGTCGTCATAAAAAGTATTGTCTCGTTCGTAGCTGACTTGTTGAAAACCTCCTTCCGGAGTAACAACACTGAAATCCCTGGCCACAAAATCTTCTGCCCCATCCCTTCTGTATATTGTTGAATCTGCCTGTATAAAATAATAGGTATGAAGCCTTCGTAGGGTAGTAACATGTGATTCTCTCTCACTAATTGCATATCCCCCATACTGTATTCCATTTATATCAAAGTTATATAAATAAGTTAGAATTAACTGTCTATTGGCCATTGCAAAAATCAGAGAATAATAATTAGGGTGTAGTCTGACTCTTCCTATGGGATAAATTTTAGTCGTATCCCCCGTTTTCTCCCATATTAGGTCATAGTTGGCAAAGGAAGTAAAGAATGTCTTAAATACATCCGGTGACAACTGGTTTTCTGGCATAGGAACTGTTAAAGACTGTATATCCAATGGTAGTTGATATTCAGGAAAAACAGCTAATAGGTCTTCAAAACTTGTTTGACACATATCGGCTGTGAACGAGGAAACAATCAATAAAGTCGCAAAAAACATTTCATCAATTATTGTTGTTCAAAGAAGTATCCGTTATAATTGAAAGTCGCTGTTCCATTATCTGTTGATGTTGACAACGTGTCCAAACCACTATTTAATATTTGATAGACATTAGTTGTATGATGGTTGTTGCAAGGATTGCAATTCAACCACGAACTTCTATCGTTTGGTGTAATATTAACATAATTATAGATAAATTCCAGCTGGCTATTTATTGAGCAACTTATGTAATTATCTACACCGCTTGTTAAAAAGCCATTTCCGATTATCTTTAGAAAATTACCATTTAAATCATAACTTAATACCCAACTCCTATAAAACCAGTCGTTTGGCCCATCAATTTGGTAAATTACAAGTAACACATAATCTCCATTAGTAGGTAATTTGCACACTGAAAAGAAGTTTCCATATCTATCTATTAGCGTAGAATCTTCATCTTGAAGAGTATATAGTTTTGGCAACATATATTCACCATTTACTTTTAAAAAACTGTTTATCATACTTTCAGTAAATGTTTTAACCCCTAAATCCTGAAAAGAAGAATTCCTGATATCTTGCGACTCAATCGGCAAATTTTTTGAGGAAAACAAATTGACAAAAGCCTCAAAGTCGGGATTTGTAATTCTGGAATAGGCAGAAAAATCTGGTGTCTGGCACAATGCATAATTGCTAAGGCTAATAATAACGATAAATAAATAAGTCTTCATAGTTTTAATTTAATTTAATAACACCTTCTAGTTTCAGTACATGATTCAGAATAATTATTTTGATCTAATGTATCTGGAGTATTATCTTCTGGTATTGTTGTATTCAATCTAATTTGAGTAACTTCATATAACCTGTGGTAAGGTAAGGTAGCATTTCTATCACCTGGTACGCTGACTACACCTTTTAGTTTATAATTTCCATTTTCATCATTTTCAATATAAATTCTATTTTCCTCAGAATTTATCCCTTTACTGAATTTATTTACATTATTTGTTCCTGGTTCATAAAACAAGAAATAGAATTGTTTTTTTACGTTATCAAAGTGCAAAGAAGATAAAGCAATAAAGTGGTCAGTTGTTTTGTCTAAATTAATGCCATTGTTGTGTTTATAATCAACCCCAACTTGAATAGGTTCCTCAGAAATAAGATGGTCAAAAAGAGATTTTATCCCTTTATTTACCTGATCTTGATCAT
>JAOUKG010000036.1 GCA_029882725.1 Cyclobacteriaceae bacterium | reverse complement strand
AAGGTATTCTGTGAAAGGAGTTTTACCTGTACCTCCAACTTCCAAATTACCAATTGAAATTACATTGGTTTCAAATTTTACCGCTCCCCGCAAATTTTTGTTATAAGCCCAGTTCCTGATTGAAGTGATTAGATTATATAATAAGGAAAGTGGGTAAAGTAAAAGTTGTGTAAAGGACATATTTATATTCTGAAAATCCGGTCTTTGGGATTAAATTATCTTCATTATCTTCATTTTCATAATTTCCACTAATTTTATAGCTTACAATGTATAGCTTGCATTGAAAACGAATGGACGTTCAAATTTATTAAATATTTATTCAATAAATGAAAATTAAGGAAGTAACCAATTATTTGGAATCTATAGCTCCACTGTCACTTCAGGAATCTTATGACAATTGTGGCTTGCTCACGGGCAATCACGATTGGAAAGTAACATCTGTACTTGTGACATTGGATTGCACAGAAGACGTGGTACAAGAAGCAATTGAAAAGGGGGCCAATTTAATTGTGGCTCATCACCCGATTATTTTTTCAGGACTTAAAAAACTGAATGGGTACAATCATATTGAAAAGACAATAATTACAGCCATAAAAAATGATATTGCCATTTATGCCTGGCATACCAACCTTGATCATGTTAAAAATGGCGTGAATGCAAAGATTTGTGATAGGTTGTTATTGAGTAACCGAAAAATATTGCGTCCACTTCAAAATCTAATGAAACTGGTAACTTTTGTTCCTGAAGAAAACACGAATGAAGTATTGGATGCCATGTATAAAGTGGGGGCCGGAAACATTGGTGAATACGAGGGGTGTAGTTTTAGTATAGAAGGAAAAGGCACATTTACGCCGAAAGCAGGAGCCAAACCATTTGTTGGTTCATCGGGTAATCAAGAGGAAGTAATAGAAAATAGACTTGAAGTTATTTTTCCGGCACACAGGGAGTCATCAATATTAAATGCATTGAAGAATGCCCACCCTTATGAGGAAGTGGCATACTATCTTCATCCACTGAACAACGTACATCAAGATGAAGGCGCAGGGATGATTGGAGAGTTGGAGGCCGAGATGGATTTGATTGATTTTCTTGCCTATTTGAAAGAGAAAATGGTGTTAAATGTTGTTAAATACACACCTATACAGGGGAGGGGTATAAAAAAAGTTGCAGTTTGTGGAGGAAGTGGCAAATTCTTACTAAAAGACGCCATACAGCACGGAGCAGATGTTTTTGTTACTTCTGATTTTAAATATCATGAATTTTTTGAGGGAGAAAAGAGGGTGGTTATTGCAGATATTGGACATTATGAGAGTGAAATTTACACAAAAGAATTAATTAGTGATTTTTTAAATAAAAAATTTACTACCTTTGCAGTCGATTTATCAGAGACTATTACGAACCCTATTTCGTATTTTTAAAATTCATGGAAAACCAAACTGTAGCGCAAAAGTTAGAAGCCCTCGTTAAACTACAATCAATTGATACAGAGTTAGATCAAATCCGCATTTTGCGTGGTGATCTTCCGGACGAAGTCCAAGATCTGGAAGATGAGATTGAGGGTTATAAGACAAGAAAAGAAAAATTCTCCACTCAGCTCGACGAACTAGAGGATAGTATCAAGAAGAGTAAAGAGGGTATGAAAACGGCAGAAGCTTTGATCACCAAATACAAAGATCAGCAGATGAACGTTAGAAATAACCGGGAGTACGATGCAATCACCAAAGAAATTGAGTTGCAAGAACTTGAAATTCAAATTTGTGAGAAGAAGATAAGAGAGGCAGGAGTTGCAATCGACGGTAAAAAAGGAGAAATCAACGAGATAGAACTTAAAATTGAGGATAGGAACAAAGACCTTGACTTGAAAAGAAGTGAACTTAATGATCTTCTGGATGAGAGCAAGGAAGACGAGGAGAAGCTTTTAAAAGATCGCGAAAAAGCGACTAAAAAAATTGAGGAAAAACTTCTTAAATATTACGAAAAACTTCGTGCCAACCTTAGCAACGGCTTGGCTGTTGTTACTGTAAAAAGGGGTGCCGCTGAAGGATGTAATATTGTAATACCACCTCAAAAAATAGCTGAGATTAAAGCGAAGAAGAAAATTGTAATCGACGAACATTCAGGAAGAATTTTGGCTGATGTTGAGATTGAGGCTCCGGTTGAAGAAAAGAAACCAAGAAGAACAACAAGAAAAAAAGCTTAGTGATTTCTTTTTGAACTCATTAAACAAAATATATTATTTGAAGGCAGGCTTAATAGTCTGCCTTTTTTTATTTGTTTTTCAATCTCACGGATATCAACCTACTGAACAGAAATGGTTTTATGATGGAGATTTCGATATAATTATTCGAAATAATAAGGATACGAAAGAACCGCTCAAACAATACTATTATAGTTGGGCATTAGGTGCTAAGGCATTGTTTTCTGATAATTTATCTAACTACGATGCTTTTTCGATGGAATTTGAAAGATTAACCCCTGATTTCGAAAAATCCAATTCAACCTGGAGTAAATTTCTTTTTGCGGAGTACCACTTTATCAATTCTATAGTGGCGATGCGACGAGAGCAGGAGCTTATGGCTATATGGTCATTTCGAACCGCCTATCAAGGATTCCACAATGTACTTTTATCAAATCCTGATTTTAAGCCCGCTATAAAATCGTTGGGAATGATGGAGCTTATCATCGGAGCTGTACCTGAAGAATACAAATGGTTGTTGGATCTGTTGGGTTGGGAGGGTTCAGTAACTTCAGGGGCAGGCCGTTTAACCTCACTTAGTGGGAATCCCACATTTAAAGTAGAAGCAACCTTATTTTTGGCCATGTACCAATGTTTTTTATTGCAGCGCTATGATGAGGCCTTGTTTTTGATTCATGCATTGAACGGTGAAAGTAAAGGCGGGGAAATGTTAAAACTTGCACACCTAGTAATTTTAGCTAAGAGTGGTAATTCAACGGGTATATTGAATTATTCTGATCAAAACAGTCCTTTTTCGTACCTGTATTTCTTGCGTGCGGAAGCCCATTTACAAGCAGGAAATTACAAAATAGCAATTCAGGAGTATAATCGTTTTCTGGAGAATTACTCAGGCGAAAACTTACTTAAGGATGTCTACTACAAGATTTATGTATGTTACTTTCTGCAAAATGATTTGAAAAGAGCTGAGTTTTATAAAAATAAAATAGCGGAAAAAGGTAAGGAAATCCTTGAGGCCGATAGGTATGCAATTATGCAAATGGAAAGTGAAAGAGGAAGCAATAAAACTCTTTTGGAAGCCCGGTTAGCTATGGATGGAGGTTTTTATGATAGGTCCGATTCCTTACTCAATGTTTTTATGCTGTATTATAAATCGAGTGACGTAAATTTTCAATTGGAATACAGATACCGAAGAGCCCGCCTGTTTCATTTAACGGGTAATGTAGATAAGGCAATTGAATATTACTTATTAGTGATTGAAAATCAAGGAGAAAAGAGTTATTACTTTGCCCCAAATTCAGCGTTGCAGCTGGGATTGATATTCTCAGACAGGAAAGAGAAAGATCATGCTATTCGTTATTTAAAATTGGCTCAGACTTATAAAAGGCACGAATATAAAAAAAGCATTGACAGGAAATCCAGAGCGCTCCTTTCTCAAATAGAGGCCGGGAATTAATTATTCTACAATAATTAATTCGTCTAATAAACCGGTGGCATTAAATCTTATTTGAACAAATTTTTCTCCTTCGGTTGTTTTGGTAGAATCACATACTATTGGATTATAAAGGAAATACCGAAAATAGAGTTGACTTCTCTTCACAATTTCTTTTTCGTCTGGATTTCCAAGGTTTTCTACAATATATGAGGAGTATTTTCCTTTGATATTTTCTTTTAGTTTTTTGATTTTTGGTAACAGTAGGATTCTGTCTCCATTGCACCCTTGAATGTCCTTTTGCCAGGTTTCTTTTTCAAAATCTGCTAAGGGATCTGTTGATGAGGCGCAACCCAATAATAAAAAGAGGGGAATCAATAGAATAGTGATAAAGAAAATGATTTTTTTAACCATAGGAATAGAATAATAGAGATTACGGTCCACAAACTTACTACAGGATTGGTAAAAGTTTCAATAATCCGGAGTTTAAAATAGAGATGGGGGTATCAATGCCATTTTCTTAAGCCCTATAAAAATCAAAATGCTTCTACAAAAACGGCATTGATGGGCATATTTAATATTCCATTTACATATATCAATTAACTTAACTAAAACGCCCCGTTTTTTTAATTGTCTATTAAATACTAAGATCTCCATAAAAAGCGTGCATCAAAATGATGTAGACAAAACATTCCGTCCCTACAGGACGGTTCACTCACACAATGGTTTTCTACAAATATTTCATCCCTACAGGATGATAAAATGTTGGGAATATCAATAGATTTCAATCACTCATATTTTTTTGGCTAAGTAAATCAACGGTTTTCCAATTTTCATTATTACATAAATAAACCTGGATTGTTCAATAGGGTTTGACTTCAGCATTTTATTACAATCTAAAATACTTCAAGTTTTACGAGTCTTTCGAGTTTTACGAACCTTTCGAAGGTTTGGAACCTTCGAAAGGTTTCGTAAATTTCGGTAATTATAGACAAAATAGCCGTTTATAAACGTTTATATCCGTTTCAATTTAGCTCGGTTTATGCTTTTAAATTACAGGAAAAATACGGGGAAAATACATATAAATTACCTTTCCCGAAGTTTGGAAAGCATGAGGAATACGATTGCTGCAGGTAAAGATTTCACTCTTTTATATTAATTTTTTTATTTAAACCCGGAATATTTATTTTATTCATTTGGAAGGTTAACCAATTTGGCGATCTTAACTTTTAACCAGTAACGCAATTATTAGCCAAATTGTCAGAGGTTTACTAAAATCTAATTACCCTTTTCCGTTAATTCTATCCTAAACCCATCCGGATCAGAAAGGAATTGTTGATGGATACCATCGGGCCTTGTTTTGGGAGCATCAATGGATTCCCAAAGGGGCAGGGCATGGGCTCTGAATGCATCGATACTGTCTATTTCTAAAGCCAGGTGTGTACCTCGAGAATGAGAGTTTACGGGTTTTTCCCGCCCTGCAATCAAATGTATTTCCTGAGGTCCAACTTGAAACCAGGCTCCCTGAAAATTAAATGCAGGTCTGTCTTTTTGTTTTAGTAGTAATACTTTTCCATAAAACCATATGCTTTTTTCCAGGTCGGCTACATGTAAGGATATGTGGTCGATGTTTTTGAGGCTAAAGGACATGTAATTTATTTTTTCGCAAAGGTTTTTTGCTATTCTTCTACGTAAGGCAACCACATTTGAGTGCGATATAAAAACAAAATATAACCTCTTACCTTTAGGTTAGCACCATCTCTCCATATTGTACAATCGTATACTTTTCCTTCATCGGGTTTTAGAATTTCTCCATCACTGTATTCATCACCATCTTTCTCCATGTCGGTCATGATTTCCATACCAATGATCTTTTTCATGTACCTTGGATCGTCATCATCACAATCATCGCAAACAGGATCAGGATCTTCACCCGGTTTCCTGTATAATTTTATGATTTTCCCGTAAACCTTACCGTTGCGCTCATAGATTTCAACAACAGATTTTTTTTCATTGGTCTCATCGTCAATGGTTACCCACTTTCCAAATACACCTTTGTTTTGAGAAAAAGCCACATTTCCTGATGTCAGGAGAATAAATAGGGCGAGTAATGTTAGGTTTAAATTTTTCATAGCAAATAAAAATAATAAAAAAAGCCCATAACTATAAAAGAAATGGGCTTTTTTGAAGTTAATTATTTTTAAAGATAATTACTCTATAGTTGTTGCTACTTCGGTAGTAGGTTCTTCTAAAGTCATTATGATTTCTTTTGAATTGTCCTTAAGAAGTTCAGACGCTTCAGCTCCGTGGTTAACTTTATCATTTGCAATATGAGGAGCAATTATTAAAGCTACAATGGATGTAAGTTTAATCAAGATATTCATAGAAGGTCCTGATGTATCTTTGAAAGGATCTCCTACAGTATCACCAGTAATAGAGGCTTTGTGTGCTTCGGATCCTTTGTACTCCATGTTGCCATCAATTTGAACTCCTTTTTCGAAAGATTTCTTGGCGTTATCCCATGCACCACCAGCGTTGTTTTGGAAAATACCCATAAGTACTCCGGATACAGTAATACCTGCAAGGAAACCACCTAAAGCTTCAGGTCCAAAAAAGAAACCTACAATTACGGGAGAGATAAGGGCAATAGCTCCGGGAGCTACCATTTCCTTGATAGAGGCTTTGGTAGAAATAGCTACGCATTTTTCATACTCTGGTTTTGCAGTACCTTCCATGATACCCGGAATTTCTCTAAACTGTCTTCTAACTTCTTTCACCATTTCCATAGCGGCACGTCCTACTGCAGCAATGGCAAGTGAAGAGAATATAAAAGGAATCATACCCCCTACAAATAACATGGCCAAAACATCTGCTTTGTAAATATCTATGTGTTCAATTCCGGCAATACCTACATAGGCAGCAAATAATGCCAATGCAGTAAGTGCTGCAGAAGCTATAGCAAAACCTTTACCTGTTGCAGCAGTTGTGTTACCAACGGCGTCAAGGTTATCTGTTCTTTCTCTTACTTCTTTGGGAAGTGAACTCATTTCGGCAATACCACCCGCATTGTCAGCAATAGGCCCGAAAGCATCTATCGCCAATTGCATTGCAGTTGTGGCCATCATACCTGCTGCAGCAATAGCCACACCATAAACACCGGCAAATTCAAATGATATATAAATACCTGATGCTAAAACAATAATAGGTAATACTGTAGATTCCATACCAACAGCCAAACCACCGATAATGTTGGTTGCATGTCCTGTAGAAGATTGTTTAACTATTGAAAGTACGGGCTTCTTACCCATAGAAGTATAATATTCAGTAATTATAGACATTAATGCCCCAACAATCAGACCTACTAATATTGCAAAAAACACATCCGTGTTTGAGAATTGATTAACTACAGAACCTCTTTCAAAAGAAAGTGTTTCGGGTAAAAGGTAATGAACCAAAAAGTAAGATGCGATACCTGTTAACACAATTGAACCCCAGTTTCCAAGGTTTAGTGCATTTTGTACACTTGAATTTTCGCCTTTTATATTTACGAAAAAAGTACCCACAATAGAGAAAATAAGTCCCATTCCAGCAATTAACATAGGTAATAAGATTGGAGCCATACCACCTACATTATCTATGGAAATAACCTCACGTCCAAGAACCATAGTAGCTAAAATAGTGGCTACATAAGAACCAAAAAGGTCGGCACCCATTCCTGCTACATCGCCTACGTTGTCACCAACGTTATCGGCAACAGTTGCAGGGTTTCTTGGATCATCTTCAGGAATATCTTTTTCTACCTTACCTACAAGGTCAGCTCCCACATCGGCAGCTTTTGTGTAGATACCACCACCTACTCTGGCAAATAATGCGATAGATTCAGCACCTAATGAAAATCCAGCCAATACTTCAAGAGCTGTTTGCATTTCGGGGCCGTTTACTGAAGCACCATTTACATATATATTATAAAATACAATGAATAGTGTACTTAATCCTACTACCGCCAAACCGGCAACTCCAAGTCCCATTACAGCACCTCCGTTAAAGGAAACCTGAAGTGCTTTTTTCAGACTGGTTCTTGCAGCCTGAGTAGTACGCACATTGGCCTTTGTGGCAATGTTCATTCCAATCCATCCGGCAAAGGCTGATAAAAATGCGCCAATCAAAAAAGCAAGGGCAATTACCCAGTCAGAATGCTCAACCAAAGTGCCTGACCACGCCAATAATACGGCAGCAATTGCAGCAAAATAAGAAAGTACTTTCCATTCTGCTTTTAAGAAAGCCATTGCGCCATTAGCAATATAGCCTGCAAGTTCTTGCATCTTTTCATCTCCTGCATCTTGTTTGTTTACCCAAATAGACTTAGCTACCATTACAACCAAGCCTATGAGTCCTAACACAGGTACTAAATAAGTCAAACTGTTCATATGTTTTTTAATTCTTTAATGAAAAAAGCCCTTTTTCAAGGGCAAATTTATAAAACTTGCGCAAAGATATGACATCGGGGCATATTTTAAAATTTTTGTATTAAATGAATCGCTGTTGTGAAGTTTTTTTTCGCTATCAACAATATGTTTTCCTTTTGTTTGATAATTTATGCGCTTTTTTTGGATAAATGGGGTGTTTTTAATTCCCCCGAAATGGAATACTCTCTTTAATATATTGCTATTTAATTTCTAACTATATAATAGTTGGTTTGGGATATGTTTTTTCTGAATAAAAAGTTACTGGTATCCGAAAAACGGAGTGTGGGGGTGTGTTTTTTACTTTTTTTACCCAAACAAAAAAAAGTAAGGAAGTAAAAAAAGAACATGATGTTTTCCAGACACCAATGATTACTTAACCCAGAATATTCATGAGCAATCTATTACAAGCCCAAATACCTTCAAATCAGCATATTTTCTTTATTTTGGTACTCACCGTAGCTGGGCGTTACGCCTCCTTTCCAAAATCATCGAAAACGCACAGATTTATTGGTATTTGGACTTTCATAACGAATCCTCATGAATAATCAGGATTAAACGTTTTAAACGTTTATTTTCAGGATTATGAACACGAAAATTTTGAGTTGTGGAGTAAATTTTTTAGGGAAATAGCATCGTCCCCTCCCCGTTGTAAGCTACAAAAAACAACTTCCAATATCCGTTTTTAAACGTTTAAATGAATTTGCTACATGGCTTATAGGCTGATTTTTTTGTTTACACTTTGTTTGTTCAATTGTACATCTCAGTTTTAAACGAATTATCTCCTTTTATGATAATTTCAACTTTTGTATCTTTGATTAGGTATATAGTTTTATATCTCAAAAGTAAACCAGCATGGCCACCCGTGATTATCAAGGAGCTAAATTCAATGAAAATCATATCGATAAAATTGTCGACTCCCTAACCGTTGAAGAAGCTCTGCAAATTAATATCAATGATGCTCCCTTTACGTTAACTATGCGTACTCCTGGTGACGATAAAGCCTTGATTCGGGGTTTATTGCATTCTGAAGATGTTTTGTTGAACGCTACTTTTTCCCCCGACATCATTCTAAATAGTGAAAATAAAGACGGTATTGTTACGAAAGTAGATTTGAAAATCCCCAACGCCGAACTGGGTCCCGGTTACTCCAACAGTCGGAGTTTGTTGTCAGTTTCCTCATGCGGTATTTGTGGAAGAACCGAAATTGGTGATCTTTCTTTTATGGGTAGAACCATAGATAGTGAACAGCAAATTCCAATTGAAACTATTTCAAGGACATTGGAAAAAATGAATGCACAACAGTTCTCATTTAAAAAAACCGGAGGAACCCATGCTGCTGCGGCTTTCTCCCTTTCGGGAGAGTTACTTTGTAGTATGGAAGATATTGGAAGACACAATGCAGTAGATAAAGTGATTGGGTGCCTTATTTTCGATAATAATCTTGATGAGGCCTTTATCATGACTGTTAGTGGGCGTGTTTCCTACGAGATTGTAACTAAGTGCTTTAAAGCCGGAATACCTGTTTTAGTGGCTGTTTCGGCTCCTTCTTCATTGGCAGTGGATTATTCTAAGGAGCTGGGAATCACGCTGTTTGGGTTTTGCAGGGAAGGCAGGGCTACATGTTATTCCTATCCACAAAGAATTTCAAAGAAATCTATATTGAAAAACAAAAAAGCAAGTTGAAACCATGTCAAAAAATTTAAGTGAGTTATCGGGTAGAAAGGGAATTTCGGAAAATCTCTTTGATAAAATGGGTGAACTTGCCAAAGCAGAAGGAAGCCCTTCTTCTGAAGATTTGGACAAACTTGCGAAGGAATTTCTAATAGGTACAGCCAATACCTATGGCACGGCTTCTTTTTATGACTTTCTGAAGCCTGACAACAAGGGTAAAAGGGTATATATATGTAATGGCACTGCCTGTTTTTGTGCCGGAACTCAGCAGCATGTAGAGAAAACACTGAAGGCTCGTTTCAAGAAAGAAGAAATTGGGCATATGACTTGCCTGGGGAGGTGCCATGAAAATAGTGCTTTTCATTTAGAAGGGAAAAATTATTCGGGAAAGGCAATTGATCATCTCGATGAACTTGCGAAGTCTGAATCAAACAGGGATACATACCATGTAAAATCGGGTACTTACAAGGTG
>JAOUKG010000696.1 GCA_029882725.1 Cyclobacteriaceae bacterium | reverse complement strand
TCACTTTCTAAAATATCGCATACTTTTTCAGTTTGATTACCCAGAGGCCCTAGTGTAATAAAAGCTAAATGTTCACCTTCCCTGATAGTTCTACCCGTACCAATTTCAATTTTTTTCATTGGCTTTCTCCAATCTGTCATTACCCCGATACCTCGCGGGTAACGAATTGTAAAAGCCTTGTCTTTTCTTGGAATAGAAGCAGTGTACATTAGATTTCTAAGTTCAACCTCATTCATAGGAGAACTTACTATCATATTTGGGATACACCTCATAAAAGCTAGGTCATAGGCTCCATGGTGAGTTGGACCATCTGCACCCACAACACCTGCCCTGTCAAGACAAAAATTTACAGGTAAGTTTTGAATACATACATCATGAATTACCTGATCGTAGGCTCTTTGCATAAAGGTACTGTAAATATTGCAAAAAGGGATAAGCCCCTGTGTGGCAAGTCCTGCCGAGAAAGTAACTGCATGTTGTTCTGCAATTCCAACATCTATTGCTCTTTCGGGCATAACTTCCATCATGATATTTAGGGAAGAGCCTGATGGCATTGCAGGAGTAATGCCAAATATTTTATCGTTTTCCTTCGCTAACTCCAATAAAGTGTGACCAAATACATCTTGATATTTTGGTGGTTTGGGTTGGTCTGAAGTGGTTTTATAAATTTCGCCTGTTACTTTATCAAAAGTTCCCGGGGCATGCCATTTCGTTTTATTGCCATTTTCTGCAGGCAAATATCCTTTTCCTTTTATCGTTACGCAGTGAAGTATTTTAGGTCCGGGAATACTTTTCAAATCATTAAGTACACTTGCAAGATGGTTTACATCATGGCCATCAATGGGCCCAAAGTATCTCAAATTAAGAGATTCAAAATAATTGCTACTGTCAAGAACAAAATGTTTTATGCTGTTTTCAACCTTTTGAACGATTTCACGCGCACTTGTTCCGAAAGTGCTTAATTTACCCAATAAGTTCCAAATGTCTCCTTTTACCTTATTATAGGTTTGGGAGGTTGTAATATCTGTTAGGTAATCTTTTAATGCACCTACATTGGGATCTATTGACATGCAGTTATCATTCAAAATGATTATCAGGTTGCTATCAGAAACACCCGCATGATTCATGCCTTCGAAAGCAAGACCCCCTGTCATTGCACCATCTCCTATTACCGCAATATGTTGTTTATCAGGTTTATTTAAATACTTTGAAGCTACAGCCATACCAAGAGCTGCAGATATTGAAGTTGAGGAATGACCTACACCAAAGCTATCGTAAACGCTTTCATTTCTTTTGGGAAATCCAGAAAGACCTTTATAAAGTCTATTAGTATGAAAAACATCCTTTCTTTCAGTGAGTATTTTGTGCCCATAGGCCTGATGCCCCACATCCCAAACAAGTTGATCATAAGGTGTATTGAAGACATGATGAAGTGCTACTGTAAGTTCAACTACACCAAGACTCGCCCCAAAATGCCCGCCAAATACAGACACATTATCTATAATGTATTGACGTAGTTCATTGCATAATTCCACCAATTGCCCTGGTTCAAGTTTTCGAACATCTTCAGGGCTATTTATTGTGGCCAATAATTTACCAGGTTGCATTAACATAGGGCATTATTAATTGATTGTAGTTATAACAATTTTTTCAGAAAAGTGTTTCCTGAAAAGTGTCCCTTGTCACAAAAATACATTTTTTTCGATATCTAATACATTGGAATTGGATATTTATAATTGTAACTTTGATATTTTAGATTACAATTTCTATCAAGTTGAATTACGAAATCAAATTGCCTTTTTTCGAAGGTCCCTTCGACCTTTTACTTTTTTTTATAGAAAGGGATGAGTTAGACATCCATGATATTCCTATTTCCAGGATTACAGATGAATTTCTGATATACCTTAAGCAGTTGGAGAATTTGAATATTGAAGTGGCTAGTGAATTTATTCTCGTGGCGGCAACCTTAATGCGAATCAAATCTAAAATGCTATTGCCCAGACCTCAAATAGATGAGGAAGGAAATGAAATAGACCCACGGGAAGAACTTGTAAGGCATTTGTTGGAGTATAAAAGGTATAAGTCTGTAGTGGCAAGTCTTGTAGATATGGAGGAAGAACAACTTCAAAGGGAAAAAAGAGGAAATATTGCAAAGGAGATTAAAAAACTGGCGGAAACGGTTAATGTTGAAACCGAGTTGCAAAATGTGGATTTATATAAATTGTTAAGAATTTATTCGAAAGTATTGAAAAGACACGACGACGAACAAAGTAAACCCAGGCATCAGGTAGTCGAGTTTCCTTATACTATTGCATTACAGAAGGATTATATTGTTGAAAAAGCGTCTCAGGGTAAGAGAGTTTCTTTCACTGATATTATAGCTGATTTTCCCAATAAGATTGCTTTGATTTTTAATTTTTTAGCTATCCTTGAGCTCCTGCAACTTGCAGTTATTAAAATAGTAATTGGTGATGGTTATAATAATTTTTGGATTGAGAAACAGCAGGAAGTAAAAGAAGACCATGTCGAGTGACCGAAAGAAAGCTATTGAGACCTTAAA
>JAOUKG010000035.1 GCA_029882725.1 Cyclobacteriaceae bacterium | reverse complement strand
CCATGTCTGACTATTGGATGCCTACTTACCCCGGAACAGAAGCTGCTGTTCTATTGGCAATGGCTTTGGTTCTCTTAAAAGAAGGTTTATATGATAGGGAGTATATCTCCAACTGGGTAAACTGGGAAGAGTTTTTAGAAAAACAATATCCCGGAACACCCGTTACATTCGAAAATTTCATTGAGAAATTAATTGAAACTTATTCTGAATACACCCCGGAATTTGCTGAAAAAGAAAGTGGTGCCAAAGCTGAAATGATTGTTGATGTAGCCCGACAAATAGGAAAAGCGGGTTCAAGATTTGCAACCCACAATTGGAGAAGTGCAGGTTCAGGAAACTTAGGTGGATGGGCTGTAGCACGTTGTCTTCACTTTTTAAATGTTCTTACAGGTAGTGTTGGAACAGAGGGAGGTACCTCTCCTAGTGCATGGAATAAATTCAAACCTAAATTCTTTGATAATCCGCCTGCGCAAAAGTTCTGGAATGAACTTCATTTTCCTAATGAATATCCATTGGCCTTCTTTGAAATGAGCATGATTTTGCCCCACTTACTTAAAGATGGCCGGGGAAAACTAGACACCTATTTCACCCGGGTATTTAATCCGGTTTGGACATATCCTGACGGATTTAGTTGGATTGAAGCCCTTTCTGACGAAGAAAAAGTAGGAATGCATATTGCCCTAACTCCTACCTGGAATGAAACTGCCTATTTTGCAGACTATGTATTACCTATGGGACATTCCGCTGAAAGGCATGACTTAAACAGCTATGAAACCCACAGTGCCATGTGGATTGCTTTCAGACAACCTGTATTAAGGGAAGCAGCAAGAAAGAATGGAAAAAATGTTGAATTCACATATGAAGTAAACCCGGGTCAAGTTTGGGAAGAAGATGAATTTTGGATTGAACTATCCTGGAGAATTGATCCTGATGGAAGTCTTGGTGTGAGAGAGCACTTTTTATCGCCCTACAGAAAAGGTGAAAAAATCACCATAGATGAATACTACCAATACATTTTTGAAAATGTAAAAGGTTTACCTGAAACTGCTGAGAAAGAGGGACTTTCCCCACTTGATTATATGCGTAAATATGGTGCCTTCGAAGTGGAAAAAACATCCTACAATAAACATTTAACCCCTATCAGCGAAAATGAAATGGAGGGAACCGAATTAAATTCAAAAACAGGTTTGATTCAGAAAGGTGGAAAAGGAATAGGAGTTTTGGTAGATGGAAAAGCTGTAGTTGGATTTCCAACTCCCTCAAGGAAGCAAGAGTTCTTCTCTCAGACTATGATAGACTGGAAATGGCCGGAATACACTATTCCTACTTATATTAAGTCTCATATTCATGAAGAGAACATGGATAGAAGCAAGGGTGATTTTCCTTTGGTTCCTACATTCAGATTACCTGTATTGATTCATTCAAGATCAGGAAATGCGAAATGGCTTACAGAAATAGCAAACAGAAACCCAATTTGGATGCACCATTCTGATGGTATTAAATTAGGTATAAAAACAGGAGATCTGGTTCGCGTAAATACGGAAATCGGGCACTTTGTAGATAAAGTATGGCTTACTGAAAGTATGAAACCCGGAGTTGTTGCTTGTTCTCACCATATTGGAAGATGGAGAAGGCCTCAGGATGGAGAAGGTAATCGTTGGGCTGTAAATACTGTTGCTATAGAAAAGGAAAACTCATCCTGGAAAATGAAAACCATTGCAGGGATAAAGCCTTACGAAAGTAGTGATAGTGATTCATCAAGAATATTCTGGACAGATGGTGGTGTTCATCAAAACATTACACATGCGGTTCACCCTGATCCGATTAGTGGAATGCATTGCTGGCATCAAAAAGTACGTATTGAGAAAGCTCATGCTGATGATAAATATGGTGATGTTATGGTGGATACGGACCGTTCTTTTCAGGTATACAAAAAATGGCTTGCGATGACACGACCAGCTCCGGGACCTGATGGTTTACGAAGACCTTTATGGTTTGCCAGAGCACTTAGACCTGACGATAGCACATACTACATAAAATAAAATTCGTACATTTGAATTTTATTTAAAAGAAGAAGAAGATCAATTTGAGAAACAGAATATTTCCTTTTCTTAGCTGGCTTCCGCAGTTAGAAAAGAAAAGTATACGTGCTGATTTTTTCGCAGGACTTACCGGGGCTATCATAGTTTTACCGCAGGGGGTTGCTTTTGCGATGATTGCTGGTATGCCTCCTGTGTATGGATTATATACTGCCATTGTTCTGCCAATTGTGGCTGCTCTGTTTGGTTCGTCAAGACATTTGATTTCAGGACCAACAACAGCCATTTCATTGGTTGTTTTTGCAGCTATTAGTGAAATGGCAGAACCAGGTAGTGTTACCTACATTGAATTAGTGCTTGTACTTACTTTTCTAACTGGTGCTTTTCAGCTATTGCTGGGATTGGTACGGTTAGGCACAGTGGTTAACTTTGTTTCTCATACAGTTGTTTTAGGATTTACTGCCGGTGCAGCTCTTTTAATCATTATAAGTCAGGTTACTGGATTAATGGGGATACCAAAATCCCCGCATGTAAGCTTTTTTCATAATGTTATTTACATTGCAAATTCTATTTCACAGCTTAATCCGGTTTCTTTTGGAATTGGTATATTTACTTTTCTAGTTGCCTTTTTCGTTAAAAAAATCCAAAAATCTTTACCTAACATGTTAATTGCCATGATTTTAGGTAGCATAGCAGCTTGGTTTTTTACGGAAGCAGGTTATTCCATTCGATTGGTTGGTGAAATTCCTTCCAACTTGCCTCCCTTCACAGGATTCCATTTTGAAGGAATGCCTTTCGACAAATTAATACCCAATGCATTTACTGTTGCCTTATTAGGATTGATAGAAGCCGTGGCTATAGCAAGGTCAATAGGAGCCAGATCGGGTCAAATAATAGATGCAAACCAGGAATTTATTGGCCAGGGTTTGTCGAATATTATAGGAAGTATGTTTTCCAGCTATGCCGGTTCGGGTTCGTTTACAAGGTCGGGTGTAAACTATGATGCAGGTGCCCGCTCTCCCCTTTCGGGAATATTTGCTGCTTTATTTTTAGCCATAATATTAATTTTTATGGCTCCGTTGGCAGCATATATACCCATATCGGCTATGGGTGGGATTATTTTATTGGTTGGTATCAATTTAATAGATTTTCATCATATCAAGATTATATTTAAATCTTCAAAAAGAGAAAGCACGGTACTCCTCATTACATTTTTATCTACGTTAATCCTTGATTTGGAATTTGCAATATTACTTGGTGTTATCTTCTCTTTAATTTTTTACTTACAAAGAACATCACATCCACGATTTGTAACACTTAGTCCAGACCCCATTGATAGTAAAAGGAAGTTTTTAAATGTAAAAAAACATAATATCAAAGAGTGTCCTCAGCTAAAAATAATCCGTATGGAAGGTTCTTTATTTTTTGGAGCAGCAGAACATGCAAGTCATGAATTTGCCAATGCACGTAGAGGCTTTGAAACACACTTATTACTTATCGGAAATGGAATTAACCTAATTGATACCTCCGGGGCAGAACTTCTGGTAAGAGAGGCCAATTTATGGAAAGAAAAGGGAGGAGGTTTTTATATTTCAGGATTAAAAAAAAGAGCCAGGGACAGTATAGATCGTGGACATTTTAAAAACGAAATAGGTGTTCAGAATTTTTTCCCGGACAAGGAGTCTGCTATAAAAGGTATATATGATTTATTAGATAAAAAAGAATGTGAAAACTGTAAGGTCAAAGTTTTCCTTGAGTGTAATAAATAACCCATTGAAATTGCTTCGGTACATTTATTTCTTTTAATCGATATATGGTTTATTCGTACCAAATTGCCGTCTGAATCCAAAACTGAAAATATTCTCAGATTTGGAATAACATACTATTATTTTATGCTTTCTTTATTTTTTACCCCTGTTTAAAACGCGGTAAATTAAAAGCGAATATTACTTGGCAATAAATTTGTTGTTATATTTATATCCAGCATTTTTTAAATATTAATACCATGAAAAGCATTAACAAATCAGCAATAAAGTTGTTTCTCCTTAAAAAGGCCTATATACTCTTTTTTTTAGTGCTGATTTTTGTAAATTCTTCTTGTAGAAGCACCCGGTATGTTACATTCAATGCAGTTTTACCTGCAGAAATAACCTTTGATCCTCGTATAAAATCTTTTTTAATTGTTGACCATACTCTTCAAGAGAAAAAGAACCTTAATATTATTGAAGGGGTAATTACGGGTGAAAAGCCGGGTGATGATAAAAAGGGTGTTCAAAAGCTCATGTTGGCTTTTAAGAGGCAGGTTGAAACAAGCGATCGTTTTCGTGTTGCCATCCACCCCGAAAGAATTGCCGGAAATAGTATCTTAAATGTGCTTCCTGATCCTACAGATTGGGAAGTTATCGAACAACTTGCTGAAGAAAATGATACTGACCTGGTTATTTTTGTAGAATCTTTTGATTCAAATTACGATATCAATCCGATAAATAATATAGCACATGCCCAAACGAGTTATGTGGAAGCCGGGTTGAGGATTTATGATCCTGTTACCAGAACTATTGTAGATGAGCAATTGTTCAGACAGCGTTTTAATTCACCACCTGTGGGAAACACGCCTTTGGGAGTAATCAGAAATATGTCAGATCGAAGTGATGCTGTTGCCATGGCAGCAGAAATGGCTGGAATGAATTATGCTCAAAAAATTTCTCCGAGTGCTTACCGCCTTAGAAGGGATTTTTATAGTAGAGGAAAAAAAGATAGAGATGTGGCCAGAGGTGCAAGATATGCAGATGTAAACAATTGGCAGGAGGCAAAAGTTGTCTGGGAAAAAGCCCTTGAAACAACCCCCAAAAGAAAAGATGCTGGCCGACTTTGCTATGATATCGCTGTTGCCTATGAAGTATTGGGAGATTTAGATATGGCCCACCAATGGGCAGGCAGATCCTTCACTGACTATAAAAACAAAAAGGGCAGAGAATACGCTCAATTAATCAATCGTAGGAAAAACAGCGAAGCTATTCTTAGAGATCAGATGGAGGAAAGATAATTGATAATTGATAATTGATAATTGATAATTGATAATTGATAATTGATAATTGATAATTGATAATTGTTAATTGTCTTTAACCCTGTTAAATCGCATGAGTTTCAACATAAAGGAAGAAAGCGGTTTTTTGGGATCTCTTTTTTGAACATCCATAAAAACTCCCCATTTTTCTATTATTGGAACTTTGTAAACCTCAATAAATTCAATTAACGTATTGTCAGGATCTTCAATATACACACAGTGTACACTTGTTTTTCCTATATTCAAAGCATTTTTACTATCACAGGTAAAGGGGTATCCAGCTTCTTCCATATCCTTTTCAAGCTGAGAAAGCCCCTTGGCATCAAAACCAAGATGAACAAAACCCGTATCTCCCCACTGCCTACCTTTAAATATCTTAACTGGTTTCCTATCCATAACCTGAATCAATTCAATTTCAGTTTTACCTGCCACCGCTCCCCAGTTGCCTTGTGTTCCCTCTGGCTGGCTCAAAAGCACCCTTCGGAATGTGCCTTCAGAACCTGGTACATACTCTGAGTAATCTGAAAAATGACCAGTTTTATCGTAAATCACTTCTGTAAACCCAAGTATATTTTGATAGAAGCCCACACTTTTATCCATCTCACTTACACCTATTACTGTCCCCAGCATCCCTCCCGAAACATGTTTCGTAGATGAAAACCAGTTATTACATTCCAGGACCTGAAATAAAAGTCCATTTGGATCTGTAACATAAAAAGTACTTCTGCCATCAGGGGTCTGTCCTATCTGACTCACATTGATGTTGTTTTGAACAAAAAGTTCGTGTGAGGTATTTATATTGGTAGTTTTTACTTTTGAAATAAAAATACCCAAGTCTCCCAATTGAATATTGAAATTTGCAGAAATGGATTTAAAAGACAAGGGTTCAAGAATTTCAACAGCACACCCACCTTTAATATTTAAGGCCAGTACAGCTTTTTTTCTCAACACCATACCCTTGTTATACTCCTTCATCAAATCGGCTTCCGCTTCGTTTTCGAATAAGGGTATATCCAGACCAAAGTATTTCCTATACCACTTCCAACTCTCCTCTAAATTAGGCACGCCAATGCCTATGTGTTGAATTCCGTTTATTGTCTTGTACATTTTGCAGGCTTAAAAGTTACAAAATTACACTTAACAATTATGAATTGAAACAAAAAAAGCGGATTGTGTACAATCCGCTTTTTTTTGTTTACTAAAAAATTGAAATAATCTTATTTTCCTTGATCAAATCTCTTTGATACTTCTTCCCAGTTTACAACATTCCAGAAAACTGAAATATATTCAGGTCGTTTGTTTTGAAATTTCAAGTAGTATGCGTGTTCCCAAACATCAAGCCCTAAAATTGGTGTTCCACCACAACCTATACCAGGCATTATGGGCGTATCTTGATTTGCTGTACTACATATATCCAATTTACCTCCTTTGTGCACGCATAACCAAGCCCAACCAGATCCAAATCGGGTAGCAGCGGCTTTGTTAAAGGTTTCTTTCATACTATCAAAAGTACCAAAAGAAGCATTGATTGCATCAGCAAGAGAACCTGATGGATTCCCTCCTCCATTTGGCGACATCACTTTCCAAAATAAATCGTGATTGTAAAACCCTCCCCCATTGTTACGAACTGCAGTATTAGCCATATCCAGAGAAGAAAGAATATCCTCAATAGATTTACCGTCCAAATCAGTGCCTTCAATTGCAGCGTTCAAGTTGTTGGTATATCCTGCATGGTGTCGATCGTGATGTATCTCCATGGTACGGGCATCCAAGTGAGGCTCAAGTGCATCGAAAGAATAAGGTAAATCAGGTAATTTAAATGCCATAATATTATTTGTTTTACGGTTTAACTTATATTTTATTTAATCAAAATTAGTAAGAATATAACAAATGGAAAACTTTATATGTTCCTGATTTAGAAAATCTCATTACATCTTACATCTTATTCCATCTTACATAAATCAGGTTTCAACTATTTTGCTGTCCAGCCGGCATCCACGGTAACCATTGAGCCAACCATATAGCTGGAGGCATCACTGGCCAGGAATATGGCGGCACCTTGTATTTCTTTTAATTCACCCCAACGTTCTAAAGCAGTGGCACCAACAATAAATTTTTTAACTTCTTCGGTATCTGCAACCGGAATATTCATTTCTGTGAGGAAAGGTCCCGGGCAGATGGCATTTACATTAACATTATAGGGTGCAAGTTCTACTCCCAACGCACGGGTCATTTGTACTACCGCTCCTTTACTTGAAGTATAGGGAGTACGATTTGCTAACCCCACCAATCCAAGGGTACTTGCCATATTGATAATTTTACCATATTTTGAATTTTTCATATAAGGAACTACAGACTTCGAAGCCAGCCAGGTGCCATTTACATTGATATCCATAACTTGTTTGAATTCATCATATGAAAGATCATCAATCGGTCCTCGTATATTAATTCCAGCACTGTTTATCAACACATCTATTTTTCCAAATGAATCCATCGCCAACCTGGCCATTTCATTCATTTGACTTTCACTAGTTACATCAGCACCAAAGGAAATTGCTTTAATATTATAATTCTTCTTCAATTTTTCAGCAGCCATTGCACCCTGATCTTCATTTCTACTTACAAGCATAATATTGGCACCAGCAGATGCCAAACCTGCCGCCATAGCCAATCCCAACCCTCGGGATCCTCCCGTAATCACTGCTGACCGTCCGGTCATATCAAATAGTTTTATTCCTGGTAATTTCTTGTAATCCATAATTTAATGTTGCTGAATATGCATAATCATTTGTTGTGAAGTTATAAAACCTTGAATTATAATTCCTTTCATAAATACACTCTTTAATCCAGAGTTGGGTGTTCCCAATCCCCCCGGTAGGGACGCTGGAGGAGGGCTGTGGCCTCTGTGTCATTTACAATTATTCGTTTTGATGGATCATACTTTAAAGGCCGCCCTGTAGCCATAGACATATTGGCAATAATACAACTGGCAGTAGATATATGCCCTTGTTCAATATCGGCATTTGGGAGTTTATTATTTTCAATAGCATCCAAAAAATTCAGCATGTGAAGTCTTGTGGCCGGAGCTGCATTCAATTCAATATTTTCTTCTGTCAAATCTTCAGGATACTTTTCACGTTCATAGAGTACGTCGAAATGCAATTTTTCACCCTTTCCCATAGGAATAAAATCCGCTTGCATTGTACTACCGTGCAATGTTCCATTCTCTCCATAAAGGCTAAAACCCCAGGGATATTCGGGGTTTGGAGGAGTACCCCACGAGCGGTGTTGCCACAAACAGTTTAAATCCTTGTACTTAAAAATAGCACTTTGTGTATCTGAAATATTGGATTTTCCCTCTTTTTGAACATAAATACCACCAGTAGAAGCCACTTCTTCGGGCCAACCCAAGTCCAGGAGCCACCTTACAGTATCAAACATGTGCACACACATATCTCCTACAATACCATTTCCATACTCCATGAAGGTACGCCACCAACGGGTATGAGGCAGCCCGTCGTACGGCCTGAGAGGTGCAGGACCTGTCCACATATCATAATCTAAATAATCGGGTATTTGTTGGATTGGGGGATTACCATTGGCCCTCATATGATAATAACAATACATCTCGACATGTGAAATTTTCCCGAGCATCCCTGTATTGATAACTTTTTCCTGAACATCCAGTAAATGGGGAGTGCTTCTTCGTTGAGTTCCAATTTGTACTTTCCGATTGTATTTACGTGCAGCGGCAAGTATGGCTTCCCCTTCAATAACATCGACACTAATAGGCTTTTGCAAATACACATTAGCACCTGACTTCAATGAATCAATGGCTTGTAATGCATGCCAATGATCGGGAGAGCCTATTAAAACAAGATCAAATTCATTTTCTGACAACATTTTACGATAATCACTATAAAGACGAGGTCCTTTTTTAGCTTTCAGGCGTTGTTTAATAAGATCTGAAGCTCCATTTAGCATATTCTTATCAACGTCGCATATGGCAACCACATCAATTGGTGCCACTTGTATCAAGCGAAACAAGTCGCTTTTTCCGTACCAACCAGCACCAATCAACCCAACTTTGTATTTTTTCTCACGATAAACAATATCCAAACCACTTGCCCCGAGGCTCGCAAAAGCAAGAGATGCCGCAGCAGTTCCTTTTATAAAATTCCTTCGATTTATATTAAACTCTTTCATAAATATATAGATTTCTATTTTGAAAAATAAAGTGTAGTCATTTCACCAAATATAAACTATATACTGATATAGGGCAACCTAAATTTTAGCGGAAAATAATTTTCTAAAAAGTACCTTGCATAGTTCTTCATGCACCCCTTGAATAAAATGCTAAATGAAACACAAGGGTTTTCCAAGGTGACCATTGTAAGCCTATGAGGATGTGATATGGCTGGACTAGACGAGTACGAACTAACCTTACTAGCCCTGTCTACCGCTATTTCAATTTATTGATTTTAACAGGTTTGTCAATTTGGTAATTACTCCACCTTCACATATTTACGCCAGTTATGTTGCTCCTTAAACCCCAGAACTTCACGGATTTTACGATTTGAAAATAATGCTTCATGCTCTTCTAATTCACGGGTAACAGGCACACCGGGGAAAAACTGTTTAGCTAATTCTTTGCTGGGGATAATTGCACCGTTGTGATCGTTTCCGGCATTGAAAACTTGATAACCGAGGCCATCTTTTTTCAAACATAAATCTACAATCTGCCCCAAATCGCGGGCATCAATATAACAAAACGCATTCCTGCGACGCACTTCAGGATTCTTGAAATAGCTAGGGAACAATTCAGCATATTCGTGAGGTTCAATTACATTTCCGATACGCAGAGCGTAAATGTCAAACCCTGACCTTCGTTGAAAAGTACGGGCAGTTTTCTCATTAAGCACTTTTGACAGCCCGTAACTGTCCATAGGGTCCACATCGTAATCTTCCTCCAAAGGTAAAGAAACAGGATCCGTCTGGCCATCTGAAAAACAAATGCCATAGGTGGTTTCTGAGGAAGCAATAATGATTTTTTTAATGCCCAATTTCACCGCGGCTTCAATGACGTTGTATGTGCCCATTGTGTTTACACGAAAGGTTTCATTATCAGGATTGATAAGGATTCTGGGTA
>JAOUKG010000695.1 GCA_029882725.1 Cyclobacteriaceae bacterium | reverse complement strand
GGTCGATATAGAAAGTTTTGATAAAGGAACCATTCTCGAAATATCATCTTTAAGATCCAAATGGGATAGAGAAAAGTTACTTGGATTAAAAAGGCATCTTCAAAGATTGATTAATCCCGCTCACATCGGTGACAAGCAAGAATTTCAAATATATTTGAAAGTAGAAGAGGAAATCGATGAGGATAGAAAAAGAGAAGGGGATTTTGATAGAGTAAATGGTATTGTTCGAAATATAGTTTTTGAGAAATTAGGCATCAAAACAACAATAATTAATTGTACAATTGACGAAGATGGGAAGAAGATACAAACCGAGCTCATCGATAAAGGTACATTTGTGTATAGACTTGAGGAAGAAAACGAATATCCTCTCTTGAAAAATATAAATATCGTACTTTTTTACCTCAACCCCGAAGCAAAAAGAGCCTTCACTAGAATCATGGGAATTCAACCAGTACGTTACGGTTCAGTTTTTTTCTACAAAAACGGTATCAAAATCAACCCTTGGGGGAATGAAGGCGATGATTGGCTTGGACTGGATAGAAGAAAGACTCAGGGCACACGGAGATTTCTAGGTAACAGAGACGTCATGGGAAGGATAGAGGTTACTGGCTCTCAACCTGATTTTAATGAGGTTACAAGTAGAGATGGGGGAGTTATTAAAACTCCAGCACTCGTGCAATTGATAAAATCCAAGAAGGGCTTCTTCTACAAGAAGGCTCTCATACGGCTAGAGAAGTATGTAATAGAGGGAATTGCATGGGATTCTGAAAAAAAAACAAAGGATCCCGGAGAAATAAAAGCCGATAGCTTTAAAATAATTACTAAATTGGCAGGAACAACCAAAGACAAAAATTTACAGATTGAATTTAATGAAAACCTCCTAGACATTTACTCCAAAAGACAAATTGAAAAGACCCCGGAAATTATTAAAAACATCAAACATGTAAAAAACCTAATCAAATCCAAGGAAGCAAGAGCTTACATAGATTTCCAAACTAAAGCTGTTCGAAGCGCCTTTAGAAACCTCCGTAAAACCCAGAGAGAACTGGAAAGAGAATTAAGACTGAGAGAAAAACAAGCATTATTTTTGGAGTCTACTACAAGCGAGGATAGGAAAGATATTTTAGCGATACAGCATCAGATGGGAATCGGAGCAGAAACAATAAGAAGACATTTATTAAGACTAAAGGGAAAAATCGAAAAAGGAGTTACTATCACAAGGTCAGACTTGATATCAGTCATTGATGATATAATTTTACAAGTTCAACTGATGTCATCTTTTGCACGTGCACCGTTTCTAACAAAGGCTAAATTCAACCTCTTGAGTGATGAAATCAAAGGAGACTTAGCTTTATTCATTAAGCAGTATGTTGAGAGGGTATACCTTCCCTTCAATGAGACAATACTCAATGGAAAGAAGGTTACAGTAAAAGTAGAGCATAAACCCGATGTCGTTTTTGAGAGGGATTTTTCTCCAACTGAATTCACAGTAGTCATAGATAATCTAATTAGCAATTCAATTAATGCAAATGCCAACCAAATCAATATAGGAATTAGTGTTGTGGATGAAAACATATTAGAAATTAAAGTTAAAGATGATGGTGATGGCATTAAAGACAAAGATCTAGACAAAATCTTTGATTTTGGATTTTCAACAAGAGGCGGCTCAGGTATAGGATTATACCATGTTAGAAAGATTCTGAAGAAATATGGGAACATTTCAGTAAATAATCGCTTAGATAAAGGGGTAGAATTCATTATTGAGGTGAAAAAATGAGGCTAAAATACAACATTTTATGGTTTGAAGACAACAAACGTTACTACGAAATAGCCAGCAAAGACATCCATGAATACCTCGAGGAACAAGGATATGTCCCTGATCTTGAAAGAAGGTCTGATGATACTAATTTAATAGAAAAAATGGAAGAAAAAGACGTCGACTTAATACTGGTTGATTATAATTTAAAAGATAAGCTAAAGGGGGACGAGTTGGTAACCACCGTCAGAAAAAACGAACTATATACTGAAGCTATTTTTTATGCGCAAAACCCTCCAGATCTTTCAAGGATTAAAGGTCAATATGAAGGAGTATTCTATACTACGCGGAAAAACCTGATTGAAAAAACGAAAAAAATAATCGATCTAACAATAAAAAAGAATCAGGATTTCAGCAACATACGTGGATTATTCATTGCAGAAACAGTAGACATGACAAAACAAATAGAACAGATGATTTCAAAAATCTTGCAGCTAGAAAATGAACAATTAGATTTCTTTATGGATGAAATTGCGCAATTACCTGAATTCACGGATACTTCAAAATTCAAGATAATAAATAGGTTTTTCAAGTCTACAATAAAATCGCTGCATGAGAAATATGAGGCTATGCCCTCTGGGAAAAAGAGAGATCAACTGATGACTAGAATTAGTAATATTAAAAAAACTAAATCCATGTTTTGCAATTATGCTAATGAAGTTATTGAAATCAGAAATGCACTAGCTCATGGTAAACCTTCTGGTAAAAAAAATTGTCTGATTTGGAAAAATAAAGAAAGGTTATA
>JAOUKG010000693.1 GCA_029882725.1 Cyclobacteriaceae bacterium | reverse complement strand
CTTTTCAGTCGAATTGAAGACATTGACATTGAAAAACAGATCCAGAGACTGGAATCTGCAAAAGAAGAAAATAAAAATAAAGAAGTGGAAGAAAAAGAAGAAGTAGTTGAAAATTTGGCCGAAATTGGCTTTGAAGATTTTGTGAAAGTAGAGCTTAAAATAGGCACAATTTTGTCTGCTGAAAAAATGAAAAAATCTAAGAAACTTCTGCTTTTATCCGTAGATTTAGGTGAAGATACACCAAGGACTATACTCTCTGGAATTGCAGAAAGCTATTCTGCCGAAGAAGTAGTTGGTAAGCAGGTATCGGTTGTTACAAACTTGGCTCCAAGAAAAATGATGGGCTACGAATCTCAAGGTATGATACTTTTAGCTGAGAAGAATGGTCAACTTGTCTTTGTTTCACCTGAAAAAGAAATTGATAATGGTAGTGTAATACGATGACAGAATCCCTACAAACCGCTTTGTTATTATTAATTATTGGAATGATAACTGTTTTTTCAGTATTGTTCCTGTTAGTAATGGGTGGTAGGGGTCTCATAGCTATTGTCAATAAATTTTTTCCTGATGAACAAGAAAAGGATTCATCAGGTATTAGCCCGTCTAAAATTGCGGTCCTTACTGCTGCTGTTGAAAATATTACAGAGGGTAGAGGGCGTATTTCTGATATTGAAAAACTATAGCTATGGGAAAGAAAATTAAACTCTGTTTGGTTTATAGGGATATGTGGCAGTCATCAGGCAAGTATATGCCTCGTGTGGACCAACTGGTTAAGGTAGCGGGTCCCATTGTAGAAATGGGATGTTTTGCACGTGTTGAAACCAACGGTGGTGGTTTTGAACAAATAAATTTGTTGTTTGGTGAAAATCCTAATAAATCAGTTCGGGATTGGACACAGGCATTCAACGATGCGGGAATTCAAACACAAATGCTCGAAAGGGGAATCAATGGGTTGAGAATGCGCCCTTGTTCCAAAGACCTTAGACAGCTCATGTTTAAGTTAAAGAAGATTCAGGGTACTGATATCTCCAGATCTTTTGATGGACTTAATGATACAAACAACCTTGAGCTATCGATAAAATATGCCAAAGAAGGTGGAATGATTGCCCAGGCAGCCCTGAGTATTACTCACTCCAGAATCCATACCGTAGATTATTACCTGAAAATGGCAGATACACTCATTGAAATGGGTGCAGATGAAATATGTGTAAAGGATATGGCGGGTGTAGGACGGCCGGTTTCAATTGGTAAAATTGTAGCAGGTTTAAAGAAAAAACACCCTCATATTTTAGTGCAATACCATGGGCATTCAGGACCCGGATTTTCTGTAGCATCCTCCCTGGAGGCCGCTCGGGCAGGTGCCGATATCATAGATGTAGGTATGGAACCTCTTTCATGGGGTACCGGGCATGCCGATCTGCTCACAGTTCATGCCATGCTGAAGGATGCAGGATTTGAATTGCCTGATATTAACATGAAGGCCTATATGAAAGTGAGGTCACTTACCCAGGAATTTATCGACGATTTTTTAGGCTATTATATCAGTCCGAAAAACAGATTGATGAACTCCTTACTCATTGGCCCGGGTTTACCCGGTGGTATGATGGGTTCTTTAATGGCCGACCTTGAAAATAACCTGTCGGGTCTCAATAAATGGATGTTGAAAAATAACAAGCCCGAAGTTACCCAGGATGAATTATTGATTGCACTTTTCGATGAAGTGGAATTTATATGGCCAAAATTAGGTTTCCCCCCTCTCGTAACTCCGTATAGCCAATATGTAAAAAATGTAGCCCTGATGAACGTAATGAGCGTTATGAAGGGAAAACCCCGGTGGTCTATGATTGATGATAACACCTGGGATATGCTGCTTGGAAAAGCAGGAAAACTCCCCGGTGAACTGGATGAGGAATTAAAAGCTATTGCGATTGAGCAGGGGCGTGAATTCTTCCTTGGAAATCCACAGGATATTTTCCCTGATATGCTGGATATAGCCAGGGCGGAAATGAAAGAGTTAGGATGGGATACCGGTAATGATGATGAGGAGCTGTTTGAGTATGCAATGCATCCTGAGCAGTATAAAGCCTATAAATCCGGCGAAGCAAAAAGGAAATTTGAAGCAGATTTGGAAGAACGAAAAGCAGAAGCTTCAGGTTCTGCAGCCGTGTCAGTGCCTTCCTCAAATGCAACTCCTGACACCAATGTATTTACTCCTAAATCGATGATTATCGATGTGAATGGAGAGAAATACAGAGTAAAAGTATCTTATGAAGGACAGGAAGAAAGTGTAAGCCAAGGATCCAATGGACAATCAAAATCTACTGAAGTTGCGGCTTTCCCTCAGTCAGTTGAAGTAGTTCTTGCCCCCATTGAAGGGAATTTTATGTTGGTAAAGGAAGGGTCAGAAAAACCTGTAAAAGTAGGTGATCAAATTAAAAAAGGGGACAGAATTGGATATATTGAATCAATGAAAGTGTATAATGCCATTCAGTCTGATAAAGAGGGTAAAGTCATGGAAGTATGTGCCAACGATGGGGCTCATGTTGACGAAGATGATATTTTGA
>JAOUKG010000694.1 GCA_029882725.1 Cyclobacteriaceae bacterium | reverse complement strand
AAAAGAAACTGTGAGTAGTATCCAGGCGTATCCTAACCCACTTCCTAATCCATCTAGCACGGAGTCGTAAGGTTTATTTCCCATTGCAAAGGCTTCCAACCTACCCATTACAATACAATTGGTAATAATCAAACCTACAAAAGCACCTAAAACTTTATACATTTCATAGTTGTAGGCCTTCAACAATTCACTTACCAATGTAACCAAAGTAGCGATTACAGCAAGTTGAACAATTATTCTTACTCTATTTGGAACAAAATTTCTGATGAGGGAAATAATAAGATTTGAAAATACAATTACAAAAACCACTGCAATTGCCATGATCAAACTGGGTTCCATTTTGATTGTAATAGCCAATGCGGAACAAATACCCAATACCTGCACAGTAATTGGGTTATCCTCATTGAGTGGATCAGTAACAAATTTCTTTCTTCTTTTTGAGAACAATGCCTCTTTAACTTCAGGCTTTTTTTGTTCTATCGTTTCTGTACTCATGATTCAATTTTTTATTAGATCAAATACTAATGCTATTTACTTAATGGAGCGAAAATATTTCTGGTAATATCCCATGTATTTCTTAACCATTTCATTCACACCTTTTGCTGTAAGTGTTGCTCCTGACAAACCGTCTACCTGATTCGGTTTATCATTAAAGGCCGAAATACTACTTTCTCCTCCGCCACCGGCTTCTCCTTTTACCATGGTTACAGAAACAAAATTACCGTTGTCATTATAAATGGATTTACCAACATAACGACTTTGAATATCTTGTTCAGAAATCCTTGCCCCTAAACCAGGTGTTTCACCTTTGTGTGCAAAGGAAACGCCGGCAATAGTTTCCAAATCATTCTTTATGGCAACAAAACCCCAGATCCTATCCCATAAACCAGAACCATACACAGGCACGATATAAGCTTCTACCTGATCTGGGTTTGATTCGCTCATGTATTTGAATACCGGATATTTTCTTTCCTTGTAATCTTTCTTAAATTCCTTGGAAACATCTACATTTTCAGCCACCAACGGTTCTCCTTTATCCCCTTTGGCTATTTCGTTGCCATTTATATCAACAACAATGGATTTGATCCTTTTATTGTATAAATCCAACACATCTGTCTTTTTATCCACTGTAGTTACAGCTTTCAAAATAGATGACTTGGTATCGAGTTCAATAGACTCCTTTTGAGCGCCCATCAATAACTGATTGGCCAGCGCTAAAACGCCTCCCACGATGATCGTCATGATCAAAGTGAAAATTAATACATAACTGTTAGACTGTCGCACGGCGTAACCTCCTATTTTTATTAGCTTTTACAACATAGAAATCAATAAGTGGGGCAAACACATTCATTAAAAGAATGGCAAGCATAATTCCCTCTGGGTATGCCGGATTAAGAACACGGATAACTACGGTAAGAATACCAATCAGTAATCCGTAAAACCATTTTCCGGTTTCAGTTTGTGATGCTGTCACTGGGTCTGTAGCCATAAATACGGCTCCAAATGCCAGCCCTCCAATTACCAGATGATAATGAGCAGGCATATGCATAAACTCATTGGCACCTATCAGGTTAAAGATAAGTCCCATTCCATAAGCTCCTGCAAACACACTGAAGATGATCTTCCAACTTCCTACCCCAGTTAAAATCAGTATTAATGCTCCAATCAAACACATCAGTGTAGATGTTTCACCAATTGATCCGGGCATAAAACCAAAAAACATATTATTGAATTGATACAACTCACTTCCCCAATGGGAATTCAAACGATCTTCAACGAGGTGTTTATTATTCAATGACTCGGCATTCTTAACTGCATCTTGCCAGGCTATTGTATTCTCCTGCGAGGGATCATCCGTTTTAAGCATTTCCAATTCAGCCGCAGTTTTCCGGGCTGTAGAAGATTCACCTGAGGCTTCTCCTGCAATTGCTAATGGAGTAGCTCCTGAATAACCCTGAACAATTTCAGTTTCATTTTGCGGTAATTGAGTCCAAACTTCACCCGACAACTCCGACGGATAGGCAAAATAGAGGAATGCCCTTGCTGTTAAAGCCACGTTTAAAATATTCATCCCGGAACCTCCAAACGCCTCTTTCCCTATAATTACAGCGAAAACAGTAGCCATTGCTACTTGCCATAAAGGTACTGTAGGAGGCATCACCAAAGGAATAAGCATCCCGGTAACCAAATATCCTTCACTTACAGGATGGTTTCGGATGGCACAGAACACAAATTCAGTTCCCAATCCTACCGCATAACTTACAACGACTATAGGTAAGACATGGATTGCCCCTTTCAAAAGTTTATCTACCATATCCGCATCCACACCTGCAGCCAGAAAATGCTGGTGCCCCACGTTATAAATACCAAACAACAAACACGGAATCAATGCAACGATTACCGTATTCATCAACCTTTTCATATCTACAGCATCCCTAATCTGCACACCTTTTTCTTTGGTGGTATGATTAGGTACAAAAAAGAATGTTTCAAATGCCTCGAAGACAGGATAAAGTCTTTGATATTTGCCACCTTTTTCAAAATGTGGCTTCACACTATCAAAT
>JAOUKG010000692.1 GCA_029882725.1 Cyclobacteriaceae bacterium | reverse complement strand
TTCACAGAACAAAATTGAGACTGGCCTGATCAGCAGCCGGTTGGCCTATGATTTTAATCAAACTTATACCAATAACGATGTAACGACACTGGCTGTAGATGAAAACGGCAATGCCTTCCTCCATCAGTTTTTTTTCAGTTGGAAATACCGCATGAACGAAAACCTGACCATAGTAAGTGGCGTGCACAATACTTTGTTTTCACTCAATAAGGAGTTTGTACCCGAACCCCGCCTTTCCCTGCGTTGGAATGTTTCAGCGGGGAAGAGTCTTTATTTCGGAACGGGAATGTACAGCAGGCCACATTCGCTGCCCAATTATTTTGTGAAAACCGAAAACCCGGATGGTACTTTTTCCACTCCGAATACCGATCTGAAAATGACCAGGGCTGTTCATCTGGTAGGTGGGTATGACTGGTCGGTGTCCCAAAACTTATTCCTCAACATCACAGCCTATTACCAGTACCTTTATCATGTGCCTGTTGAAAATGATCCTACAAGTAACAGGTCTTTGGTTAATCTTACCGGCTACTTTGACGACAGAGACTTTGTGAGTGAAGGAACCGGGAGGAATTATGGTCTTGAACTGACTTTGGAAAGGTATCTGGACAACCATTTTTATTATCTGATGACGGGTTCCCTGTACAATTCACTGTATTCGGCACTTGACGGTACTGAGTACAATACAAGATGGAACGGGAACTACGTTTTCAACGCTTTGGGAGGAAAGGAATTTGTTTTTAACAAAAAGGAAAAAAGGGAGAAAACACTGGGTGTGAACCTGAAGGTGTCGTTACAGGGAGGAAACCGCTACAATCCCATAAACCTGGCTGAATCCCAATTGCAGACGGCTATGATCAGGTATGAAAATCCTCCCTTTGTAGAAAGGGGAGATAATATTTTTCTTATGAATATGGGGCTGAGTTACAAAGTGAACCGCCCGAAAAGTACAAGAGAGTGGAAACTTGAAATTCTGAATGTGACCAATCACAGTGCTAAGATTGATGAATATTATGCGCCCTGGACACAGGATATTGTAGAGGCGAAACAATGGAGCTTGTTACCGAATATTATTTACAGGGTTCAGTTTTAACGGGGTCGGTAAGAATATATACCGAATATATACCAGGACTTAAACCTACTTTCATAGTTGAAATTGAACAGAGTCATTGAAAACTGAATTTACCTTAAACTATATTTCGTATAACGTATTTCCTCTTTTCATTTGATAAATTCTATTTAAAATTTTCATCAAATCTAAAATCGGTTGCCGAAAAAAATAGGCCTGTATCTTTTATCATTGGTAGTTCAGATTCTTTGGTAAAAAGTGTTAAATTGGTATAAAAAGAGCAATATTATGCTAAATGAATGCATAACTTTCTGTGAGGAGCTCAGGGCGAATTTCTTTGCCTACATGATACTACTACATATGTTTAATTCAAGAGAAAAGAAATGACACTTGAAGACCTGGGATATAATTTAGAATTGGAAAATTATCGAAAGACTCAAAATCTGGATTCATTTGGAGTGGGACGAGTTATCTCTGAACACAAAGAAAGATACGTTGTAAAAAATGCAGTAAAAGAATATGATGGTGAAATTATTGGAAACTTACGTTTTTCAGCACATAGCAGGTCTGATTTTCCAGCCGTTGGAGATTGGGTGGCAATTTCTGAATATGATGATGATAAAGTGCTTATTCATACTGTCTTTCCAAGAAAAACCATTATTGAAAGACAATCAGTTGGAAAACAGGGTGAGAAACAAATAATTGCAACAAATATTGATTATGCCTTCGTTGTTCAAGCTGTTGACAGAGATTTCAACATCAATCGAATAGAGAGATACTTAACAATATGCAATGCATCTAATGTAAAACCCATTATCATATTCAATAAAATTGACTTGATAAGTGATACTGAATTAACAAAGTTGATATCTAAGGTTCAAAAGAGAATAAAGCAAGTACCAATAATTTCTATAAGTAATGAGTCACTAAAAGGGATTGAAAGACTTAAAGAGAGTATGGAAAAAGGGAAAACCTACTGTTTGTTAGGCTCTTCGGGCGTTGGAAAATCAACTCTTCTAAACAATCTTGCAGGGAAACAACTGATGAAAACAAATGTTTTAAGCGCAAGCACAAAAAAAGGAAGGCACGTTACAAGTCATCGTGAATTATTGGTACTCGAAAATGGGGGGATTCTGATTGACAATCCGGGAATGAGAGAGGTTGGAATTGCAGACTCTACGGAGGGACTTGAAATTACATTCGAAGCAATATTTGAATTGTCCAAATATTGCAAATTTAATGATTGTACGCATACCACTGAAGAGGGTTGTGCAGTTTTGAAAGCAGTTGAAAGTGGAGAAATACACCAATCGTCCTACGATAACTACTTAAAGATGGAACGGGAAAAAGAACATTTTGAATCAACAGTTGCTGAAAGGCGAAAAAAGGATAAGGATTTCGGGAAAATGATAAAGAATTACAAAAAGAATAAAAATTGAATAAGCACCATTAAATATGAAAAGTTGGGAGAAAATCATTTTAGCAGATGCTCTTAATATAGC
>JAOUKG010000034.1 GCA_029882725.1 Cyclobacteriaceae bacterium | reverse complement strand
GGTGTTACAAAATGTACCCATTAAGCATATTGTAATTACGGAAATTGCTGATATGGTAGGCGGAATTAAAGGAGGGATAATGAATTTTGTGGTCAAACGCATAAAGAAAATGGTTCCACCTTACAGTATTCCTCAGGCTGTTTCGTTTAAAAAGGCACTTAGTATTGGTTCTCGTATTTCATTTCAAGCTCCCGAAATTAAACAGGAGGATAATGTCTTTTTGCAATATACGGGTGGTACTACAGGTGTTTCTAAGGGGGCACAATTATCACATGGAAATATTATTGCACATACATTACAATGTGGTGAAGTTTTTAAGCCATGGATAGATCCCGATAAACAGGAGATAATGGTTACGGCAATACCCATGTATCATATTTTTGCTTTGGCCGTAAATGGAATTTTTGGATTTGCTGCAGGGATGTACAATCTATTGATCACAAACCCTCGTGATATGGATGGGTTTGTAAAAGAGCTATCGAAACATAAATTTTCTATTATTACCGGTGTAAACACTTTGTTTAACGGTTTGCTAAATAACCCGGGATTTAAAAATATTGATTTTTCGGGATTAAAAGGAGGACTAGGAGGGGGCATGGCCGTTCAGGATTTTGTTGCCCGGAAATGGAAAGAGGTAACCGGTTCAGACCTTATAGAAGGATATGGATTGAGTGAAACATCCCCTGTTTTATGTGTAAATCCTTTTGATGGAAATCACCGAATGGGATATATAGGGCTACCAACTCCCAGTACTGAAGTTGGTATTTTTAACGACGACGGAAACCAACTACCTCCGGGAGAAATAGGTGAAATATGTGCCAGGGGTCCACAGGTTATGAAGGGATATTGGAATCGTGATAATGAAGGTGTATTTTTTCATTCAGACTGGTTTAAAACCGGGGATATGGGAATAATGGAATCCAATGGTTTTTTCAAAATTGTGGACAGGAAAAAGGAAATGATTTTGGTGAGTGGATTTAATGTATATCCCAACGAGGTTGAGAATGTAATTGCAGATCACCCTAAAGTCTTAGAAGTTGCTGCTGTTGGCGTCCCTCATGAAAAATCAAATGAGTGTGTTAAAGTTTTTGTGGTAAAAAGCGACGAATCATTAACGGAAGAAGAGTTAGAGGCTTATTGTGAAGAGAATTTAGCAGGCTACAAAAGACCAAAGTATATTGAGTTTAGAACAGAATTGCCTAAATCAAATGTTGGGAAGATATTAAGAAGAATATTAAAAGAAGAGGAGATGGCCAAACCAAGTGCATAAATATTCTGTTTAAAAGTTAGGTTACAGACACAAGCTTTTGCTGGTTTTGTCTTAGTTGAATAAATATAAATAAATAAAATCATGAGAGGCTTTTTTGAACATCAGTTTTTGTCATTCAAAAAGAGACATTTACGTAATTTAATTTCTTTAGCCAAAGCAGATGGGGAATTTCATGAAAGTGAAACTGAAATGGTTTATCGTATGGGTAGAAAATACGGTTTGAAAGATCGTCAAATTGAAAAGCTTATAGGTGAAACCAAGGAATTTGAATTATATATCCCTGAATCCCACAATGAAAGGATGGATCAACTTTACGATATTATGCAAATTATTTATGCAGATGGGAAGGTTGATCCCCATGAGGTTTTATTTTGTGAAGATATTGTCAAAAAATTTGGTTACAATCAGGATATGGTAGATTGGTTAATAGAAATGTTTGCCAGCCAGGAAGTTGTAACTCCTCAGGAATGGGATGAAGCTAAAAAGGAAGCCGAATTGCAGTTTAAGGAATAAAAAGAGAATGTTAGTCCATATAGTTCAGGTACAAAACTTGAATTATATGGATTTTGGCATAGCTTCTTTAATTTTTTCCTGAAGTTCCTCAGATATTGTTGCCAAAGGCATTCGAACAAACGGTTTACATAAACCAAGTTCGCTCAATAAAAACTTTAATCCTGAGGGGTTTCCTTCTGTGTACATAAAAGGGTGAATGTTTACTAATTGGTATGCATAATCCCTTGCCTTTGCCAAATTTCCCGAATTGAAGTTACTTAGAATATTGTTAAAGTGTTTCGGGTATGCATTTGCAAGAACAGATATTACTCCCAGGCCCCCTATAGACAAAAAAGGCAATGTTGTCATATCATCTCCGGAAATAATGAAAAAATCTTCCGGTTTCGCTGCTGCAATTTCCATAGCCTGATCCATAATAGGGGAGGCTTCTTTAATTCCAATAATATTGGGATGGTTTGCCAGGACTAAAGTAGAAGATGAGTTAATATTAATTCCTGAGCGCCCTGGAACGTTATAAATAATTATGGGCAATTCTGATTCATCCGCAAGGCGTTTATAGTGATTTATAACCCCCAGTTGAGAAGGTTTGTTATAATATGGGCAAACAGACAATATAGCTGAAACGCCTGTCAGATCTGTAGATTTAATTTCCTTTATTACGTGAGTAGTATTGTTTCCACCAATCCCATATACAATAGGGAGATTTTTTGGGTTGTTTTCCAAAACAAACTTGAGAATTTCCTTTTTTTCTTCTTGTTCAAGAGTTGCAGACTCACCAGTGGTACCCATTACTACTAAATAGTCTGCATCACCCTCTGATACATGATTTAATAAGTTTTTTAAACCTTTAAAATCAATCGATAGATCTTCATTAAAAGGGGTAACTAATGCTACACCTATTCCTACACCTTCAAAAGGGTTAATCATTATTTTATTTTTTTAATATAAGTAAGTAAATCATCTACGATGTCTTCCATCGTTTTTGATTTTGGTTTAATCAATAATTCCATAAATTCCTGGTTTTGATTTTCGGCAAGACCCACCCTGCATTTTGCTTGTGAATTTGCAAGTATATACTGCATGCAAGGAGTTGATTTTTGGTCCAGTAAAAACAGGTAATCAAAAGACTGATTTAGAAAATCCTTTAAGTATTCATTTTTCAATTGGCCAAAATAGCCGATCTCTTTTTTTGTGAAAAAATTAAACAGAAATTCAAAGTTATCTTTTCCTTTTGGTAAAAAGCAGATTGAGCTAACTTTTTTGTTTTCAGCTTCCAATTTTTCGATAAACTTTTTGATATTGTTGTGTTTATCTATATCCTCTACAGTAAACAAAATACCAATCGTTGACGAAGAAGGGAATGATTTAGATCCTCTTGAAGACAATCTTCTGCGATTAGCAAACTTTGTTCTGTATTTTAATATTGTAGAGTTAACCATTTCTTTATTTAATCATTTCTTTAAATTCGGTTTCATTTATTATTCTGATTCCCAAGGAAGTTGCTTTTTCTAATTTTGCCGGCCCCATATTTTCGCCTGCCAATAGGAAATTCAATTTTGAGGAAATTGAAGACACTACTTTTCCTCCATGTTTCTTTATAACCTCTTTAAGTTCTTCTCTCCCAAAAGTTGTAAAAACTCCCGAAATTACAAAAGTTTTTCCATCTAGCTGATTTCCTGACAATTCTTCTTCAATTTTTTCGAATTGAAGGCCAGCCTTTTTTAGTCGGTCAACCTCATTTAAATTTGTATTTTTTTCAAAAAACTCTTTTACACTTTTTGCAATTCTTTCACCAATTTCAGGAACTTCAATGAATTGTTCTTCGGTTGCATTGACAAGGTTATCAATATTTTTAAAATGTTCAGCAAGCTTTTCTGCAACCGTTTTACCTACGTGCCTTATTCCAAGAGCAAATAAAACAATATGAAAAGGCTGTGCCGTTGAATCAATTAATCCTTGTAATAATTTTTTTGTTGAAAGATCCTTAAATCCTTCCAATGTTATTACCTGATCATAAGTAAGGTCGTATAAATCGGCAGGAGAAATTACCAGTCCGGATTCATAAAGCTGTTTTACCGTCTGCTCACCTATACTATCTATATTCATAGCATTTCTATTAATAAAATGCTGAATTCTACCTTTTATCTGAGGCGCACATTTTTTGTAATTTGGGCAATAATGATTTGCTTCTCCTTCAATGCGAACAAGAGGTGTACCGCACTCAGGGCAATTATTGGGGTATTCGATGGGTAGAGTGTCTGTTTTTCTCTGTGAATAATCAACACCGGTAACTTTAGGTATGATTTCCCCACCTTTTTCTACGAATACATAATCCCCTTGATGTAAATTTAAACGAGATATTTCATTCGCATTGTGTAAACTTGCTCTTTTAACTGTTGTGCCTGCCAATAATACGGGTTCGAGTTCTGCTACTGGAGTAACCGCACCTGTTCTTCCTATCTGATAAGTAACATTATTCAATCGTGTAATTACATTTTCAGTTTTGTACTTATATGCAATTGCCCATCGCGGAATTTTTGCTGTATACCCTAGTTCATCTTGTAATTGAAACTCATTTACTTTTATAACAATACCATCAGTTTCAACATCAAGCTCATACCGTTTGGTCTCCCAGTAATTGATATAATTGATCACATTTTCAATTCCCGTGCATTTTTTGAAGGTTGGGGAAATTGGAAATCCTAATTTTTTCAATCCTAAAATTGCTTCTTCCTGTGTTTTAAAAGGAGCACTTTCGCTAATAAAGGAATACAGATAACAGCTGAGTTTTCTTCGTGCAACTTCTGCGGAATTCTGCATTTTAAGGCTTCCCGATGCTGTATTTCGTGCATTTGCGTATAAATCTTCTCCTAAATCTTCCTTTTTATCATTTAATGTTTTGAAGTCTTCTTTTGTAAGAAAAACCTCTCCCCGTACTTCAAAATCAAATTCTGGCGCCGGGTTTAGTACTAAAGGTAAACTTCTTATTGTTTTTATATTTGGAGTAATGTCGTCACCTTTTGATCCATCTCCACGGGTAACCCCCCGGGTCAGTAATCCATTTTCATAGGAAATACTAACAGCTACTCCATCAAACTTTAATTCACAGAAATATTCAAAATCGTTGTGTCCTAAAATCTTTTTTACCCGGGCGTCAAATTCTTGTATTTCTTGTTCAGAGTAGGTGTTTCCTAAACTAAGCATCCTGTATTTATGACGAACGGTAGGGAATTCCTTGCTTATAGTGCCTCCAACTCGTTGTGATGGTGAATTAGCATCCCGGAATTGAGGGTAAGCATTTTCAAGTTCAATCAATTCTTTTAAGAGCATGTCAAACTCGTAATCTGTAATTTCACTTACATTATCCATATAATATCTTTTATTATAGTAATGAAGTTTTTTTGACAGTTCCTGAATTTGTACTCGCGCTTGTTCTGCAGACATGTTTACTCTTTAAAATGCAAATCTAATATATCCAGCGAAGAATTACGCAAAATTTTATATGGCTTATTCCTGATGAGGTGTTTTCATGAATTCAATGCAGTAATTATTATATATTTCTTTTGCCTGAAGGTTACCCATAGATTGAGCCTTATTTGCATTTTGACAACATTTTAGGGTATCTTGTAGGTTATAATAAGTAACTCCTTTGTATAAATAGGCTTGGGCAAAATCACGATCCAACTCAATGGCTTTGTCATATGCATTTAGTGCTTCTTCATAATTGAATAAGTTGTGTTCAGTCCATCCCAATCCAAACCAGGAATAGGGGAGGTCAATTTCATGGTCAATCAGGTACAGGAAATCTTCTTTGGCCAACTTAAAGTCTTTGACTTTATATGCATGTATTTCACTTTTCAACAGATAGATACTGTCTTTAAAGAAGTTCTTTTCTTCCGCTAATTTTAAGGTATTTAAAGCGTCTTCGAAATTAAAAAGTTGACTTTTGGTATATGCTGATTTATAAAGAAGCCAGGTTTTAATGGAGTCGTTGTTTACAATGTCAATTGCATACTCAAAATAGTGGTCTGCCTGATTAAATTTCCTTAGATATTTTATTGAAAGAAGTCCTATTTTCACTGAAGCTTCAAAGTTTCTGGCCCCCCAACGCGTTACGGAATTTTTGTAATTGTCAACGGCGTTTTTGTAGTCTTTTTCCAATTCATATTTTTGACCTTTTTCATAAAAAACCAGAGATGATTTGTAAAAAAGGCCTAAAGGTATCAGGATAACCAACATAATGAGAAATATGACAAATATTTTACCATACATTAACACAAAAGGATTGTACTTTTTCTTCTTGACGCTATAATAGGGGCGTTTTTTGTAAGAGGGTTTGAAAGTTTCATTCTGTGTGTTTGTTGATGTGTAATAGAAGTATTCATAACGCAAGTCATAACTTTGTCTTTTTTCTTGTGAAGATAAAGTATTGTAGGCCTCACTAATAAGTTTAAACTTTTCTTCGTACACCGGGTTCCCTTTATGAAGATCGGGATGGTATTTTTTTGCCAACTCACGATAGGATTTTTTTAATTCACCTCTACTGCAATTTTTTGAAAGCCCTAATATTTCATAGTAATTAGTAAACATGGTTTTAGGCAGCGAGTTTAAACCTTTTTCCTGGAAGGGCTTTTACATGCCCCTTAAATTCTAAGCTTAATAATACACCGGCCAATTTATTCATTGGAATACCTGAACGAATACTTAACTCATCAATCATAAATTCAGTTCCACTAGATAATACCTTCCATACTGTTTTTTCATCTTGTTCAAGTTCCGGTATAGATTGAACCGGAAACGGTTTTGCTGTTAATTCCCAGCCCAGAATATAAGGGATGTCTTCTGGTTTTGTTAATATGTTTGCTTTATGATTTCTAATTAAAAGGTTACATCCTTCGGAAGTAGTTCTCTGATTATTGCCAGGAACGGCAAATACTTCACGGTTATAGGAGTTCGCCATTTCTGCGGTAATAAGTGCACCTCCTTTCGCGGCAGCTTCAACCACGATTACCGCATCACTTAGTCCAGCAATAATGCGGTTTCTAGCAGGGAATTTACCTGGTTCGGGAAGCTCTTCAAATGCATATTCTGTCAATAAACCACCTTGATCTGTCATTTTTGAGGCAATTGGCTTGTGTTTTGAAGGGTAAATGTGATTGATTCCACTTGCCATTACTGCTACCGTAGGTAATCCTGATTCCATTGCAGCAAGGTGTGCTGATATATCAATACCGTAGGCAAGTCCACTTATAATCAATGGTTGGTAGTTTTTAATTCCTTTAATGATAGTTTGAGCCTGCTCAATGCCATAAGTTGTAGCTTTTCGGGTTCCAACTAAAGAAATTATTTTATCTGAATTCAGATTGGCATTGCCCTTATAAAAAAGTAATACAGGGGCATCATAACAATTTTTTAATCGTTGAGGGAAATCTTTTTCATAAAACGCAAGAACTTTTGTTTTGCTGTTTTGGGCTTCAGTGAGTATTTTTTCTGATTTAGCAAAACCTTCTTTTTGGCTCAACCATTCAATCCGGGCTTTTCCAATGCCTGGAATAGATGCTAGTTTTCCTTTAGGTATTTTGAATACATTTTCAGGAGAACCTACATGGCTGATTAATTGTCTTATAGTATGCCCACCAATACCCGGAGTAAGGTGTAACGCCAGAAGTGCAAGGATAGAATTATCCATTATTACAGCTGGTTTCTGATCTCTAATAACGATTTTTTAACAGTTTTCAATGAATGTAGAATCTCTACCGTTTCTTCGATTTCAGATTGTTGATCAGAGAGAGCCTTTTTTGCCCCTAATAATGTGAAGCCCTTTTCTTTTACCAGGTGATAAACTATACGAAGGTTTGCAATATCTTTTTCAGTATAAATTCTATTTCCTTTTTCATCCTTTTTTGGATTCAGTATTTCAAATTCAGATTCCCAATAACGAATTAAGGAGGTGGCCACTTTAAACATTTTAGCAGCCTGACTAATATTATAAGTGGTTTCTGATGTGTTTTCCATAAGGCATTGAAATTATTGGATCTCAACAACATTAGATATGTTGTATTTCGAGTATAAAGTAAATAATTTATTTCTATGTATGCACAAATTATTTCAATACCTATGAAAATACTCGTTTATTAAAATTGAAATGGGTTTTTAAAAATCCAGAATAAGATCACTGCTGTTGGACTCGTGGATTAACCTTTCAAACTCTTCAGGTTGAAGATTTTTACTTAAATAGGACACGGGGTCGACATGTTCTCCATTGAGTAAGACTTCATAATGAAGGTGGGAGGCGGTGGACCATCCTGTACTTCCTATAAAACCAATAATATCTCCTCGTTTTACGATATCACCTTCCTTTACATTGAAATTACTCATGTGGCCGTATCGGGTTTCATATCCAAAATCGTGATTTACATATACCACATTGCCATATGATCTTGAAAAATAGGCCTTTTCTATAACACCATCACCAGAGGCATAAATGGGTTTGCCTCGATCGGCCTGAATGTCCAGACCGAAATGGAATTTTGTAACTTTATGAATTGGGTGTAAGCGCCAACGGAAACCACTTCCTATTCTATTTATATCTTCTCTACTTAATGGAGTAATAGCGGGTCGTGAAGCCCACATTTTCTTTTTAGTTTCGAGGGCTTTAACCAACTCATCGTAGGATTTTGTCTGAATATATATTTGCCCTTTAAGTTTGTCTATTTTGGAGTATTGAGAAATAATAAATGATTTATTTTTAAGACTTCCTGATTCTATGTCCTCAAACCGGTTTGTACCACCGACACCGGCGGTTCTAACAGTTTGGGGGATTCTCTCCATTTCCAGAAGGGTTCTAAATACATTATCATCCCTGTCCTGAAGCTCTTTTAATTCTTTAGTTGTTTCCTGAAGTTTATTTGTTTGAAATGTAAATTCAGTTAATATTTCCAGATTTTGCTGCTTTAGCTTTGATTCTTTGAAAGGAGTGAAATTTTTATGGTAAAGATAAATAAGACCAATAGCTAATAAGATTGTCAAAGATAGAAGCCCGAAAAAATTTAATAGAAAAGATTTTCGGCTAATCTTGTAAGGTTCATAAGCACAAGTCTCGGTATTATATATGTATTTTATTTTTGCCATCGTTGTTAATCCAGTGATTGATTTTCCCTGTGGGCCAACTCAAGTAGAGTTATATAATCTTTTTCACTTAGATTTTGTATAAAAAAATTAATTGGATTTATTTTTTTGCCATTTCGAATTATTTCGTAGTGTATGGAGGGTGCAATGGTTCCGCCAGAGGTTCCTACAGTTCCTATAACTTCACCTTTCAACACTTTTTGGCCTACCTTAACACTTATATTATCCAAATGAGCGTAATGCGAAAGTAGTCCATTTCCATGATCGATTTCAATACGATTTCCATAACCTGTATTTGCGTCCGTTATTTTAACAGATTTTACCGTTCCCTGAGCCGTTGAAAACACTTCAGAACCTCTTGGAGCTGTAAAGTCAATACCATGATGATCCATTATTCCGTGATGAAATGGGTTCATTCGTTTTCCGAATCCAGAAACCAAAGCATTTAAGTTAGGGTTTTCAATGGGTTGTAAAGTTGGAATGAAGTTTATAGCCTGAGGGTCTGTTAATTTGTTTTTTGCCAATTTAGATAACTCCTGCAAATCAGAGAGTGCATTAAAATTAATTTGTTCTATTTTGGATTTGAAATCATTAATTAATGGGTTTGAATATCCGGAAGAATTAATTTCATCATCTAAGCCGGCAATAATACTTTGAGAAGAGAGTTTTTGATTGGAAGAATTGTCTTCATAAATCATTTGATAAATTTGTTGATCACGCTGTTTTAATACTTCAAGCATTTGATCAATTTCGCCTTGTTCTTTTTTAATAGTTACCAGATGAGTCTTTAGGCCTTTGTTTTCTGCCTTTAATTGGGCTTCAATTTCAGTATCAAAATAAGTATTGTATAAAATAGTTAATATTACGGCGAAAAGGAGCACAACAATACCAAAAGCTGAGAAACCAAAAAAGAGGTCTGACTTCTTTATTTTTACAGGTTCATACGAACAGGTTTGAGGATTATAAAAATATTTCTTTTGAGCCATTAAAAAATATTAGCGTTTCTTCTAATTTTGTGCCATCCAACTATAGATTAAAAAAGGTGCAAAATAATGCATTTTATTTCGCTTTCACTCGGCGCAATTTAATAAAAATCTATTAAATGTAAGATAATTTACGAAATTTGAAAAAAAAATATATGAATTCAAGTACAATACGGGCAAAATTTTTAAGATTTTTTGAGGAAAAGCTTCATTTAATTGTTCCGTCAGCCCCCATTGTTGTAAAAGATGACCCCACATTAATGTTCACAAATGCTGGAATGAATCAGTTTAAGGACTATTTTTTGGGGAATGAGGAAATTAAGAATAAAAGGGTTGCAGATACCCAGCGCTGTTTACGGGTAAGTGGTAAACATAATGATCTGGAA
>JAOUKG010000691.1 GCA_029882725.1 Cyclobacteriaceae bacterium | reverse complement strand
CAACCTGCCCGTTCCTGCTAATAATTTGTAGAAAAGAGAGAAACTTTATTTACCTTTAAAGAATAGTTGTAAAGAGGCCACGGCATTTACAGCTGACCGTTGGCAACAATTATAAATAAGTAATTTCAATAAATGTTTAATTAAAAATCAAAATCATGTCAAAATTAGTGAATGGTATAATCGTACCAGAATCAGATGTAATAGTTGAATTAGTCAACTACATTCAAAAGAAAGCCGAAACAGACTCAGAATTCAAAAAGAAATGGGAAAATGAACCTAGAGAAGTGCTTACACACGCTGGATTAAGTAAACCAATTCAAAATGAACTTTTAATAGAGCTTGGGGATGATTCTGTTGATATAAACGAATTCCTTGGGTGTTATGGCTGTTCTGGTTGTTGTTGCTCAGGTTGTTGTTATTCAGGATAATTATTATGCTAATAGAAACAACTCCTGATTACATTGATCTAATCCAACCTTCAAAAGAATTATTTCCTAAGCAATTAATTCTTAAAAGAGACAAATGGATTATTTTCCCAAAAGAAGAGTTTCGCTCTTCTTTTGGGTTTAAGATTCATATTTCATGTTCTATTCAGTATTTTGAAAACAACATTAACGAACTATTAGAATTTTTAATCAAATTAAATGTACCCTTTAAAATCCCTGCAAGCAGAGATATTGCATTTAGATTGAACCATGGTATTTATGGCGAATCACAGGTTGGAAAAATTATAACTATATATGTTGGTGAAGAGATACTTTTAGTAAAAAAAATAGCTGAATTTGTCAAGGATACTAATGGTCCAATAATACCTTTTGAGATTCCAATTAACTCTTACCGTTCGGTATTTATTAGACATGGAGCATATAATATTGAATGCAGGTATGACTTATTTGGTCGACCAGTTCCTGTATTCAAGAATGAGCAAGGCGAAATTATTGATGACAAAAGAGAAGAATCACTTAATGTAGATTCTCTTCCTAATGACATAAAGGATTTCAGAATTAACGAATTTGATGAAATTTCAAAACACAACTTTCTTCCATTAAAACTGATATCTAAATCTGGAAAGAGCAAAGTTTACAAAGCCATTCGAGTTTCTGATTTTACAAAAGCAGTTGTGAAGGTTGTGCCAAACAGAATGTCTGGAGATATTTTTGGTGTTGACAGTACTTCAAAAATCAATCGAGAATATGAAATTTTAAATTTTCTTTCAGGTCATCAATTAGAATTTATACCGACTCCTTATTTTTTCAAAAACTTCAAAGATATTTCGGTATTAGTCACAAAGGATTTTATTAAATCTATTCCGTTCGACAAGTTATCTAGAGAAAAACGCATAGAACTTTTCCCAAAATTAGTTGATTGTATTAAAAGAGTTCATAATGAAGGTGTCATACATGGTGATATTAAAGGTTCTAATATTTTAATTGGAGAAAATAACAATGTGTTTATTATAGATTTTGAAACTGCTCAAACTCGGGACAGAAGATACAAAGAGAATTATGGAACCAAGGGTTTTTTAATTACAGACGAAAACTATGATAAATTATTTGAAGAAATTGATTACCTAAGTTTAGTGAGTGTTTTAATCGGGATATATTTAGATAACGACCCTTCTGTACTTCCATATGACAATAGTAAAAGAATTAAATGTTTAGAACTCTGCGGTTATACAGAACAATCCCAAATAATAAAATCACTTATTGAGAATCCTCAATTAATAATTCAACAATCTACTTTAGAAAAAATAGTAGACATATCCCTTAAAAAGAAGGACATTAAGTTTTTAAATACCGATTTAAGGAAATTAGATTTTTCTTCAAAACTTATTTCAGACTTTTCTATTGAAGATTCTAGATGGTTAAGTAACCATCTTTACTCGGATTTTGAATTAAATTCTCTTAATATGGGTAGTGTAGGATCCCTCTTTTCATTATTGCTTATATCAACAGGTGACAATGAACCAATTCCAATGAAAATTAACGAATGTGTTTCTAGAATAAGAAATTTCGATTACGGTAGCGATTCTAATGGTCTTTATACAGGGAATTCTGGATTGGCAATAACTTTATTCTTATTTGGAATAGTTTCTAAAGATAAAAATGTACAAAACTATGCAAGAACAGTGCTTTTTGATTCAATTACCAACAACAATAACAAAGAAGATGATTTGTTTAGTGGTAGTGCTGGCATAATTTATACTTGTCTCCTATTCAATTCTTTAGATGAAAATAGACTATACCTAGACTCGTCAAAAAAAATTTACGATTCCCTTATCAATAAAGTTCAATACTTAGAAAGTACACCCTACTGGAATCCATCTGGGTTGTTAGAGAATAGCAACAATCCGTTTTCTGGCTTAGCTCACGGAGCTATAGGTATTGCATTTTCAATATATCATTACGCACACGCAGTTAATGATAAAAAAGGCATAGAGTTGTCTCTTAAAGTTTTAAAGTCTTCTTACCAATTAATCGATAAAGATAAAAATACTCTACGTAGATATGTGAAAGAAGGAAAGCAACAGTATACAAATGCGCATTATTGGTGTCATGGCATTACAGGAT
>JAOUKG010000690.1 GCA_029882725.1 Cyclobacteriaceae bacterium | reverse complement strand
CATCTCTCTTTTTGAAAATAAAGATACTGAAGGCACCGAGTTATTTTTTGAAAAAGCCATTGATATCTTCCTGAGCGTAAATGATTACGATAAAGTAGTAGAAGTTCGAAACGAATTCGGACAAGTATTGATCCACATGGGGAAATACTCCAAAGCGATTTCTGTTTTGGAAGATTCCAAGGAGTTATCGATAAGTAAAGGATTTAAAAGAAAAGAGGGCGAGGCACTTTATCTTATCGGTACCGCCTGGTTTAAAAGTGGAAAACAACGCAGAGGCATTTCGCCCGCCGAAGAGGCTTTGCTTATAGCCGAGGAACTGCGCAACGATGCTTTCAAATTGAAATGTTTCAAATTGCTGGAAGGATTAAACAGGGCTCTTGGAAAAGATGAAGCGGATGTCTATGCCTTGAGTTATTCAAATCTAAAAGCCAAATTGAATGAACAGAAAGTCCTTAAAAGCAGATTGGACAATTTAACCGGACAGGTAGATCAAATGATTCAGGAAAAAGATATAGTTGAATCTGATTTGAATGCCACCACCGATTCCCTAAAAAAATCGGAGGCTGTTAATATTGAAAACCAAATGAAAATGGAGCTTCAGGATATGACTATCCAGGCGCAGGAAGCCAATATCAGAAGTGAAAAGGTTATCAGGAATTCTTTGCTTGTAGGAGTAGTTTTGTTTTTGGCATTTGGAGTGGTGCTGTGGAAAAGCTATCAAAATAAGAAAAGGGACAATAAAGAAATTCACAGACAACACGAAAATATTTCCAGGAGTATAAATTATGCCCGTCGCATTCAGGAAGCCATGTTAGACAAGGAAATGGAGCATTATAGTTTGTTAAATGAATGCTTTATTCTATTTAAACCCAGGGACGTGGTAAGTGGGGATTTTTACTGGCTCTCGGAATTGCCCAATGAAAATGGAAAGCACGACTTTGCCATTGCTGCTGTAGATTGCACCGGGCACGGTGTGCCGGGAGCCTTCATGTCGATGGTGGGCATGAATTCATTGAATGGTGCGGTGTCTAAAGGGATTTCAGCACCGGATCAAATTCTTCATTCATTGCATTTGGATATTTATAATTCATTGAAACAAGAGAAAAATGGCAATAATGACGGTATGGATATGGCCTTGTGTGTGTATCGAAAAGAGGAAAATGTATTGGAATTCGCAGGAGCTAAAAATCCATTAGTGTATATACAGGATGGAAAATTAAATCAGATAAAAGGTGATTTACACCCCATAGGAGGGGCTCAAAATGGTGTTCACCGTTCGTTTAAAAGCCATAGACTGCAAATAGAGGAAGAGACAACGGTTTATATGTTTTCAGATGGTTTCCAGGATCAATTTGGAGGACCTAAAAATAAAAAGTATATGTCGAAGCGGTTCAAGAACTTCCTTTTGGAAATACACAATCAGCCCATGGAAATGCAGAAGGAACTTTTGGAAAAGGAAATTGAACTCTGGAAAGGAGAGGTTCAGCAAACCGATGATATTCTGGTGATGGGGTTTAGATTGAGCCCGGAAAAATGATTCCCATTATACCTTAAAAAATCTTTTTTCCATAAATAAGAAATATAAATAAGCCCAAACCAATCCCAAGGCATCACACTGGTAAAAAACACAGGCCAATTTTCGTTCAGACCATCACCGAAGAGGTAACAACCAAACATCTCTTTCCAAGTCAACACCGCCTTTCATCATTTCCTGAACAACCCTATCTACAATAAAAACACCTGTTTGGGCCATATCATTAAAGTTGTCAATGCCTTTTGGAAAGCCTCCACGGGTACGGTGAATGTTGAATTTATCGGAGAATTTCCTGCCAAAGGTTTGTTCTAACCCTTCTTTCCCTAACATAAAACCCAATAGACCTCCCCAAGTAGCTGTAGGGTTGTCAGAGTCCCAACCAGCCAGACAACCAATTTTAATAGTTTCTTTAATATCTCCTTCTCCGTAAAACAAACTTACCAGACTGGCACCAAAATTAATGCCTGCAGCAAAACAACCATGACAAGATTTATCCCTCGATGACCAATCGTAACCATCTTCTTGTCTCACTTGATATTTTTCATGAAGTGAATCGCGGGTGGCTTCCCACCTGGCTCCACTTTCGTACATTTCTTTTACATATTTGTACATTTTTGCTGGGTAACTGTTTTCCGGTAGTCTTTTTCGGGCTTCCTCAGCCATCCAGATTGTTTGCTCTTTTGGAGTCCATTCCTTGTTGACAACAGAAGCAAGGGAATACATTGTTACATAAAATTCTGAAATCCATGCCGCATTTTCATTTGCAGTGGTTCTGATGGGTAAAAAAGCTAAATCTACTGCGATATCAGGTCGGCCAGGCGCGAAAAAACCGAATATTTCTGTAGTAAGTTGGGCATCGATCATTTCGTAATTGGGATTATTCAATGGATCACTTGTAGCGGGAGGGAGCATGCCTGCGTTCATGAGGTCATGCGCGGTTTGATTGGAAACCCAAAGGTAGTTTTCAGGGTCCCCATTTTGATTTTTGAATGGTGTATTTTGGTCACTATAGATATGTGTAAGCCATCCGTTGCGGATT
>JAOUKG010000033.1 GCA_029882725.1 Cyclobacteriaceae bacterium | reverse complement strand
CAATGTCCTCTTTATGTAAATGGGAATCTAACCATTTATTTTCAAGATCATAGGGTAAAATAAGGGGCATCCTGGGGCCACCTCGTTTTAACACTTCGGGGTTATTGTGAATTACTGCCAACCTTGCATTGGCCTCGGTAGTAATAATGGAAAAAGTTGTTCGAACAATCCCTTCTTCCTGGTCTTCCCAATGGTCGAAAACACCCCCCAACGTGAAAGGCATTTCATCTTTTCTGGAAATGAAGAAAGGGTAGTTTTTTCCATTTACATGGTGGCTTTCGAAAAAACCATCCACTACAACCAAACAACGATTTGTGGCTATTGCTTTTTTGAATGAAGGCTTTTCAAAAAGAGTTTCCCCCCTTGCATTCAAAGTTTTGTTCCTGATTTCAAGCGCATCTTTTTTTGATTTGGCCCAATAGGGTATCAGGCCCCACTCAAAAGTGGTGAGTTTTCGGGACTCCCCTACCACCACCGGCACCTCATCGTGTTGAAAGGCATTGGAGTGAAAGGTAGCCGGAAGCCTTTTCATTAAATCTGCCACATCTTCCTCACTGCCATACCTTTTGGCATAATCCGTCTTTTTTTTGGTTAGATAGGCAATATCGTAGCACATGGTTAGTTCACTATTACACCCAAATTATCCCCTAATTTAGTGAATTCGTCATTTTGATTTTTCCTTTGGCCATTAATTGACTGTTTAATGCTTTTCATCAGATAAAAATAAATATTTTGACTTCTACTTAAATCGGGTTTCAGTTCAAAAATTTTAATGTATTCGAAAAAGCGATTGAGTCTATTTACCCTGTCTACATCCTCCTGGTATTTTTGAATTTTCTTAATCGTTCTGAAAATACGTTCACTGGCATACTTACTCACGGCCAGGGTATCGTCAATTTTCACTTCCCATTTATTAAATTCAATAGAGAGCCTTTTTAATTCTTCAAGATCTATTCTTTCACTGGACAGGCAATTTTTCAAATCTGCATTGAGCACATATTCCAACGTGGTTTTGTAGGCTTTGGGAATAGGAATTCCTGAAGCTTTCATCATGTTGATTAACGGATAATCGCGATTGTATATTTTTTTGAAGCTATTTTCTACCTGTCGAAGATTTTCTTTCAATATTTGGTTGATTACCTTCCTTTTTTGGTCTTTAAACAAATGCCATAAAGTATATTTTTCGGGTCCAAAATACGACTGCATATAGCCTATCATTTCCCCCAACCTACTTTCTTCAAATGCGGTCTTCATGATGCCCTTCATTTCATCGAAAGTATCCTTTTTCATATTTACGGATATATTTCCAATGATATTATGCTGACCTAAATAAAGAACGGCAAAGGCAAATTGTTTTTCAGAAAAAGTAACATCAGACCGAATCCTGATCATACCACAAACAAATTTTTGCATTCCCCCTTCCAACCTTTCAAAGTCTTCCCCAATGGCGGTATAATTGAACACATTTATAGACTCGATGTCTTTTTCAAACAACGTACTCACGGCAAAGTGCATTCCCACTCTTTCCAGCGTAAGCCTTGTAGGAACAACGTAAGCCCTGTACACATCTGCAGCAGTATCAAATTCAGGTAAATTACTGGGGGCGCCTTCCAATAAGGAAACAAACTGATCTTCCAGGTTTTTTCCGGTAAGTTGGTGGTTCAACTGCATTGCCCTACAGGCATATTGCAATATTTGAGTGGTTTCCAATCCCGAAACTTCATCAAAAAACCAACCACAACTGGTAAACATCAATAAAGCATTTCTTTCCATTTCCAGCCATCTGATACCACGGGTTATTTGGTCGGACTGATCAGGATTGTCATTTAAATGCTGGTGAATGGTTTTACTTTCCCTGTCTAAAATTACATCGATGTATTTATTACGTGCATGCCAGGGATTGTTCAAAACCTCCACACTGTATTTTGCGAAATCTATATTGAGTTCATCGCGTAGCCAATTCAGGGAATCCCGGAGCGGTTTTCTCCATTCCTGGTTCCAGGTGGGTCTTCCTCCGCTGTTACAACCGCAATTATTCCTCCACCTTTCGATACCATGCACACAAGACCAGGATGAGTTTTCAATGATCTCGCACTCTCCTATTTGGTCACACTTACTCAAATAGGAAGCATAATTTACAATTTCCACATCCTCGGACCTGTCTATATAATCCAGAGCGTAGGCCAAAGCCATATCACCGTGTTTGTGGTGGTGGCCATAGCTTTCTCCATCTGTGGCAATATGCACTAATTGGGGGGATTGGCTATCATTATCGAAGCCATTAAGCAAACTTTCGGCAAACGATTTACCATTACTCAGCAAATTATTAAATGCTACTGCCTGTGATCTTCCTCCATCGTAAAAAAACAAAGTAATTGACCTTCCTGAGGGCAATTTACAAACATAAGGCACACGGGTATCGACGGGACTGTCATTCGTTTGTTGCCAGGTATCGGAACCGGGAAGTTTAAAGGCTTTCGCCTGATGCGGAGCCAGGATGGTAAATTTTATACCATGATGTGCCAGGACATCGAGAGTTTCGAGATCTACAGCCGTTTCGGCGAGCCACATACCCTCGGGTTTGCGGTTAAACCGGTGCTCGAAATCCTTTATTCCCCATATAACCTGAGTTTCCTTATCCCGCTTATTTGCGAGAGGCATAATAATGTGATTGTACACCTGTGCAATAGCAGAACCGTGTCCAAATCGTTCAATACTTATTCTGTCTGCAACCAAAATTTCGTTGTAGGCTTCGGGGTCTTTTACCTCCATCCAGGACAACAAGGTGGCCCCAAAATTAAAACTTATACGGCTATAGTTATTTGATATTTCCCTGATATCACCGTCACCATTAAGGATTCGGGATGCGGTATTGGGTCCATAACATTCAGAAGTAATTCTCTCGTTCCAATCGTGAAACGGATATGCTGATTCCTGTAATTCAATTTCTTCCAACCATGCATTTTCCCTGGGGGGTTGATAAAAATGGCCGTGTATACAAATATATTTATTCATGGTATTTCCTGTAAAAGACTGCGAAGATACTGATTAAATGATGAACTTGCGTTTACTTAAAGGCAAACCTTAAATATTTGATAACGCTTCCTTTGGTTGTGAATATTTTTTCATATCTCGTTACAATATCGAAACATTCATGTGCAAATTCTGAGTTATAAAGATCATGTGTGAAATTCAGATCCACAATATCTTTTCTTTCCTGCAATACATTAAGTGTATAATCAAAAAAGTCGGCATTGTCTGTTTTTAGCCTTACCAAGCCGCCGGGTTTGATTATGGATTTATACATATCGAGGAATTTATCATGTGTAAGCCTCCTTTTTTCATCCCTCTTTTTTGGTCGGGGGTCGGGAAACATTATCCAAACACCCTGTACTTCACCGGGTGTGAAGAACTTATCCAACAACTGAATTTGGGTTCTTAAAAAAGCTGCATTATGAAGATTCTCTTCTATTGCAATACCACTTCCCTTCCAAAGTCTGTCACCTTTTATATCTACTCCTATAAAATTCTCCTCACTGAATAATGCGGACATTCCAATGGTATATTCACCCCGACCGCAGGCGAGTTCCAGTGTAATGGGGTTGTCATTTTTAAAGAAACGATCATTCCAGTTTCCCTTAATTTCTTCATACCCCTCTTTTCCCGGTTCAAAAATATTATCTCTGGTAAGGTTATCTAAAAACCTCTTCGTTTTTCCCCTTGACATGCTAAATTTCGTTTATATCGGCCACTAAAAATGTAGAACCGCCTATGTATATACAATCATTTTTATTTGCTGACTTTCTTGCCAATTGGAGAGCTTCATTTACATTCGGCACCACCTTTCCTTTCAGCCCAAGTTTTTCGGCCAACACAGCCAATTTGGAAGCTTCCAATTTTCTGGGAATAGATGGTTCACTGAATATATAATCGGCCGTGGTAGGTAAAAGGGCTAAAACGCCTGAAACATCCTTATCTGCCACAGAACCCCAAATAATTATCAATTGATCGTATTTTAACTTTTTAAGTTGGGCCATGGTAAGCCGCACTCCTTCTATATTGTGGCCCGTATCACAAATAACCAATGGCTTATCGCCCAATTTTTGCCAACGCCCCTTAAGACCAGTTTGCTCTGTTACTTTTGCTAATCCATTATGGACAGTATGCTGTGAAATATTGAAATTGTATTTTTCCTTTAATATATTCAGGCACAATATCACTCCAAGGATGTTTTTTAGGACATAATCACCTTTTAAATCAGTAGAAAGGCCCTTAAAAAGTGTATTCTCTCCCTGTTTTATGTCAAATTTTTCATGAGTCCCCACGAGTTTTAACTCAAAAGCCTTAAACAGAGTGGCTTCCATTTGTTTCGCTTTTCTTTGAAAAACCGGGTAAACAGAAGCCTGATACTCTCCTATTACCACGGGAATCCCTTTTTTAATAATACCGGCCTTTTCTCCGGCAATTTCTACCAATGTTTCCCCCAAATATTGCTGATGGTCAAGACTGATGTTTGTAATAACGGAAACCAACGGAGTTATAACATTGGTACTATCCAAACGCCCTCCCATACCCACTTCAATAACGGCAATATCCACCTTTTCCCGCGCGAAATATTCGAAAGCCATGGCTACAGTAAGCTCAAAAAAGGAAGGCTTCACCTTTTCTATAAAATCTTTATTTGAAACCACAAAATCCACTACAAATGCTTCCGAAGCTTCTATACCATCAATTCGTATTCTTTCTGTGAAATTTTTCAGGTGAGGGGAAGTATATAATCCGGTTTTATACCCTGATGACTGCAAAACTGACGACAACATGTGGGAGGTAGTGCCTTTTCCATTTGTGCCTGCAACGTGGATGGATTTAAATTTTTCCTGTGGGTTGCCCAGATGTTCCAACAGCAGAATGGTTCTATCCAGATTTTTATTAAACGCAGCCGCCCCCTGCCTTTGAAACATAGGCAGGCTGTCGTACAAATAATTTAAGACTTCACTATAGGTCATTTTGGAGTGAAAATATTATTGAAAAACATGTCATAAAAACCCACAATCAGGCATTTGGTACGTGTCCTCCCTTGATATGCCCACATTTACACCATCCAGGTATTATACGTGTATATTCATTGAAAAATGAACAACCGGGAACGTTTACCTGGAAATGTTTATGTATGGGCACATGCAGGCTACGTCTCTACGTGTGTTACGCCATATTATGAAACACATTTTGCACGTCATCGTTTTCCTCCAATTTTTCTAGGAGTTTTTCAACATCCAGGATTTCTTCTTCTGAAAGTTCCTTGGTAATATTGGGTATCCGGTCAAAACCAGAGGATATAATCTCAAATTTCTTTTCTTCCAGTGCTTTTTGAAGAGATCCGTAACTATTAAAAGCCCCAACAATCATGATACCGTCTTCTTCTTCAAAAACTTCTTCAACGCCGTAATCAATTAACTCCAATTCCAGTTCTTCTATATCCTGGCCTGTATTTTCAATTTTGAAATTACAAAGGTGGTCAAACATAAACTCAACTGACCCCGATGTTCCTAAACTTCCATTGTATTTAGAGAAATAACTTCTGATGTCAGCAACTGTTCTGTTGTTGTTATCTGTTGCGGCTTCTACTAAAATAGCAATCCCATGAGGCGCATATCCTTCGAAAAGCAATTCTTTATAATCAGATTGATCTTTTGAACTTGCCCTTTTTATTGCTCTTTCCACGTTATCCTTGGGCATATTTGCTGCTTTTGCATTTTGCATAACAGCACGTAGCTTGGAGTTGGTTTCCGGGTCGGGCCCTCCTGCTTTTACAGCAATTACAATATCTTTACCCAAACGGGTGAAAGTTTTGGCCATTTGGCCCCATCTTTTAAATTTCCTTTCCTTTCGGAATTCAAATGCTCTTCCCATAATTAGTAGATAATTCTAAATGCAAATATAAAAAGTTTGAATTTTAAAATCCCTTTTCCCGGATGATTTATGAATTATTTAAGGGAACATTGAAATTGGGAGCTGTATGTGATTTTTACAGAAACTATTTCAATAAATTTATTTGAAAGAAAGATAGAGAAGTGAAGCTGACAGATGAGCTTTTAAATAAGGTCACAAATGCACCTATATGAGAGTATTAACTCTACATACATAAACATTTGTGACCTAAACTTTTTTATTAAACAGGATTTTAATTACTGCAAGTCAATTTTGAAATAGTTGGTCCATGATGCGTCTGCTGCTGGTTTCATGTATCCGGCAATGTAGGGTGTTTGAGTTGAAGTGTATGTAACAATACCTTCAAATGAGTATAAAGCTTGGGTTCCTGGAAAAGTAAATGTACCCGTTACTGTATTGCCTGCCCCTAGGGTCCACATTCCGTCGGAAGACAAGAAATTATTAATATCTCTTGAGGTAAAAGAACCGTCTGATGAAAACTTCATTGAAAAGCCCGTTTCAGTTAAAGTAGTGGTAGCGGGATCTGTATTATATCCACCTAAAAAGTTACCAGAAAGTATATTATTGATTGTTACACTGGCTGTTGTTTCTCCTGCCGAATTTTTAGCCAGAACATCAACCTTGTTTACGCCAAGTGGTAAACTTTTTACCCAGTTTACACTTCCTGTTTTAGCATCAATTCCAATGCCCAGAGGTAGTCCTACCAACGCAAAAGTTCCTGTTTCACCACCCCAGTTAATAGTAGGTGGGGTTGTAGCACTTTCAGAATATATAATTGTCCCAAATACAGGGGTTATATATTCAAAAGATGAAGGTGGAAGCGCTTCCTCTTTACAGGAGTGGAGAATAGTTATGAAAATAAAGCCCAAGATCACTAAATAAATATTTCTCTTCATTTTTTATGTGTAATTTGTATTTTGTATATAATTTTAGCAATAATACAACTAGTTTATTGAATAAACTATTTTTATAATAAGCAAAATATGAAATATCCATTTTCTAAACAGAAAACTATTTCAGGGTTCGAACTTTGAACGAAGGTCCTACTTTGGTTATTCATCCCCCTTTGGATTTTCCTTTTAAATACCCAATCACACTCGCCCACTTCGCTCAAATTCTTTGGGATTAAATTCTATTAATATTCCACCTTGATTGTCAATATTCCTTTTTCCCCTGTCAATTTCCGGTTTGTGTGTCAACTTTCCTTTGAATTGAATTTAACCTCCCCTACTACCCTGCTTAAGATCCAATTCCTGCTGATTTCTTTTAGTTCCTTAACGGTATGATTTTTACATGAAATTGGGTCGCCTACTTCTACATACACTACTCCGGGCCGAAGTGATATTTTGGAAGGAGGCAATAAATTGGCTGCATTTAACACCACCATAGGCACTATATCCAGGTTGGTTTCTTTGGCAATTTTAAATGCTCCGTCATAAAAATCCTGTAATGGTTTGCCTGTTCTGTTTGTAGTCCCTTCCGGGAAAATCAATACGTTATCACCACTTTCTGCAACTTTGGACATATTTCCGAGGCTTTCTTTTCGGGAAGCCTGGTCTTTACGGTCTACGAATACTCCAAAACGGCCTATTACAATTCCCAAAAGGGGAAATTTTTTCAGCTCTTTTTTCCCCAAAGGACGTACAGCGCCGGGAATAGCCAAAGGGGTAACGATGGCATCAAGAAATGAGGTGTGATTACAAACGAAGATATATGATTGTCCTTTTTTTATTTTTTTGGATCTTTTTATTCTCACTACAACCAATGAAAATATCGCATACAACAGTGCCCAAAGTTTCACCATATAAAAAGATAAAACATACCCGCCCCTTCCTAAAAAAGATATTATTAAAATGAAAGGAAACAAAACCACCATAATCAGGGTGAATAATAAAAGCCCGTAGATGGCATAGATAAACAACAACGTCTTTTTCAGGTATTTCATACTTTGGCTATTAATTAAGTACTCAGGACACATAATATGTCCTCCATTTTGATGCGATAATTCTAAAATACTTAGTAACTTTAAAGATAGGTTCACAAGACTATTATTCTAAATAACTATGAAAATTATTTCGGGTTTTATTTTTCTATGCGTTCTGAACATTTTACCCACTCAGGCTCAAATCGGCAAAATATTAAAAGATAAGGCCAAATCGGCCATTAATGACCCAACCGTAAGAAGATTTGCAAAAGATAAATTTTCGGATGAACTGGAAAAGGCCAGGGATGAATACGATACTACCAGTTTTAACTATGCCATTGCACTTAGTGATAATGCGGGTCTTTTCGAAAATAAAGAACGATTTGAAAGACAACAAAAATTTTTATTGGAGTATATAGATAGAAAAGATGGATATGTATCGGAGTCTGACCGGGCAAGAAGTTGGGTGGACAGATCGGAAATGCTCTACGCCAACGGAAAGTACAAAATGGCTTTTGGGTTACTCCTTGCAGCTAAAACCACGTACGAAACCGAGGGTGACACACGGAGTATTGATTATGCCCGATCCATTGCCAACCTTTCTCTGGTTTCACATTCATTAGGAAGATTACATAGGGCCGAGGAGTTTGGGTTATTGGCTCTGGAATTGAGAAAAGATATTTTAGGCACTGAAAGCCGTGGTTATGCTGCGAGTTTAAACAACATGGCCCTGATTAAAAAAGACCTTGGGTTTTATAACGAATCAGAAAAATTGTTGAATGAGGCACTGGATAAAAACAAACGAATTTTAGGGTCAACAAGCATGGGGTATGCCATTTGTCTCAACAACCTGGCTTCCCTTTACCAAATGTTAGGAAGATATCAGGAAGCGGAACCTTTGTTCAAACAAGCCATCCAGATTGCCGACGATCACCTCCGTGAGAAATCGGGGAATTTTCAACGGCTTCAAACGAACATGGCCTTACTTTATCAGGATATGGGTAGGTATGGAGAAGCAGAAGAGATCTATCTGGAAGCCATTTCCATTAAAAAGAAAAGGTTTGGGGAGAATCATCCCGATTATGCGCATTTGCTAAATAACCTGGCTTCTTTGTATGTTTTGATGGAAAAATACGATGATGTGGAAAGCCTTCTCAAAAAAAGCATAGCTATTTACGAAAATAACCAGGGGAATGACTCGCCGGTAACGGCTACATCCAAAAGCGATCTGGGTAATTATTATGTATTCAGAGGTGAAAACGACAAGGCTTTACCCCTGCTTACCGATGCTTTTGATGTTAGGATGCAAACCCTGGGGGCCTCACATCCTAACACAATACAATCCAAAGAAGATCTGGCCATAGTCTATTGGAGAACTCAGGATATTTCCAAAGCCAAGAAACTGTATAAAGAAGTGTTGGAAAACACCTACTATACAATAGATCAATATTTCTTGCCCATGAGCGAAAATGAGAAATCGAAGTTCTGGGCAAAATTAAGACCCAGAATAAACCGTTTTTACTCGTTCGTATATGAAAATCAAGAAGCCCACCCCGAATTATTGATTGATCTCATCAATTTGCAAATAAATACCAAGGCCTTGCTAATGACTTCAACAAACAAGATAAGGAATCAAATTGCCAATAGTGGAAGTCAGGAATTAAAGGACACCTACAATACCTGGATTGACCAAAAAGAGTTGTTATCCAATTATTATACCTACAGCAAGGAAGAACTTGCCGACGAAAAAATAAACATTGATTCGTTGGAAAAAGCCACCAATCAAACCGAACGCTATCTCTCGGAAAACAGTGATGTTTTTAAAAATGGTGTCAAGGCCAATAAATTTCAATATGCGGACCTAAAAAAAGCACTCGTACCGGGGGATGCTTTGGTTGAAATTATCCAATCTAGAATATTTAAAAACTCCCTGACTTCCTCTATGCGGTATCTGGCAGTGATTATTAAAAACAATTCAGCAGCACCTAAATTGATAAGCTTAGAAAATGGTGATCAGCTCGACACCCGATATTATAAATATTACAGCAATGTGATACACAATAAAATGGATGATGAGTATTCCTATGATCAGTATTGGAAGAAAATTGATGATAATTTAAAAGGTGCCAAGCGGGTTTTCATTTCACCAGACGGTGTTTTTAATCAAATCAATGTAAATACATTGCGTATTGACCCTACAAACTATGTACTCAATAAATACAATTTAGTTCTAATCAATAACCCGGGGGATGTGGTTGATATAGGTAATAACAAATCTGTTTCTTTAAAAAAGAATGCCACATTAATTGGATTCCCTGATTATGGTGGAGATGGCAGTGTTTCCCCATTGCCCGGAACCAAGTTGGAAATTGATAAGATCAACACCTTATTAAAAAGCAAACAATACAAGTCGCAAGTCATTTCGGGGAGTTCAGCCTCTGAAAACGCCGTAAAGG
>JAOUKG010000689.1 GCA_029882725.1 Cyclobacteriaceae bacterium | reverse complement strand
GTGGGTGATGGGGGAGAGTCGTTCATAATTTTCTCCCCAATCAGGAAATGAATTATGAACATAGGCCACTACAACTTTTTGGTGTTCAGCCATAAGGTTTAATGATGAATCCTTATTTGAATTACATGCTGATATAAATGAAAATAACAAAATGGAGAACTTGGATAGATTGGATAAATTGCTTTTCATTTTTTTTCCTTGATTAGGTTTTCAATTTCTATAAGTTCATCCCTCAATCTTGCCGCTTCCAAAAATTCAAGGTCACGAGCAGCCTTTTCCATCGATTTTCTTGTTTCGTCACGTAAATTCTCCAAATCCTTCACAGTCATGATATTAATTAGAGGATCAGCAGCAATTGAGGGGTTTTCATTTTCAACATAGTATTTCTTTTCTTTTCCCTTTTTAGAATCGGCTACTTTGGTTTGCCCCAATATTTCATCTGTGTTTTTTAATATAGTTTTTGGGGTTATTCCATTTTTAATATTGTACTCCTGCTGTACCATTCTTCTCCTGTTGGTTTCATCAATAGCCAATCTCATACTATTTGTAACCTTGTCTGCATACATAATTACTCTCCCATCCACATTTCTTGCCGCCCTGCCTATTGTTTGTATCAAACTCCTGTGGCTTCTTAAAAAGCCCTCCTTGTCGGCGTCAAGAATTGCAACCAACGATACCTCTGGTAAATCGAGTCCTTCTCGTAGCAGATTAACTCCTACGAGCACATCAAAAATACCAAGCCTTAGCTCTCTGAGTATTTCTACACGGTCTAAAGTAGCAACTTCAGAATGTATATAACGACATTTCACACCTGCATTTTCAAGGTATTTAGTCATTTCCTCCGCCATTCTTTTTGTTAATGTAGTTATTAAAACCCGCTCTTCCTTTTTAACCCTCTCATCAATCTCTTCAAGAAGGTCATCAATTTGATGTAGGGTAGGGCGCACTTCAATTTGAGGATCCAGCAAACCTGTAGGGCGTATTATTTGTTCAATAATTACACCTTCCGATTGCTGCAATTCATAATCGGCAGGGGTGGCACTTACATAAACAACCTGGTTCAATAAAGCCTCAAATTCGGTAAAAGTTAAGGGTCTGTTATCAAGAGCTGAGGGCAACCTAAAACCATATTCAACGAGATTGCTTTTTCTTGAACGGTCTCCGCCCCACATTGCCCGTACTTGTGGAAGGGTAACATGGCTTTCATCAACAAACATCAGGAAATCATCAGGAAAATAGTCCAGCAAGCAAAATGGCCGTGCACCAGGATTTCTTCGGTCAAAATACCTACTGTAATTTTCAACCCCGCTGCAGTAGCCCAATTCCCGCATCATTTCCAAATCAAACTCTGTCCTTTCTTTTATTCTTTTGGCTTCAAGAGGCCTTTTTTCTGATTCGAACATCTGAATTTGTGAAACCAAATCATCCTGAATTTCAGAAATAACTTTTGAAAGCATGTCTTTTCCGGTAACAAATAAATTGGCTGGAAAAATGGTAATTGAATCTTCCTGGCTTATTTTTTTTCCTGTATTTGGCTCAATCATTTGAATTTCTTCAATCTCATCATCCCAGAAAAATATTCTATATGCAAAGTCTCCGTAGGCAATGAATATATCAATAGTATCTCCTTTTACCCTGAATGTTCCTCTTTTAAATTCTGCAGTTGTACGGTTGTATAAAATATCAACAAAACTTAGTAAAAGTTTGTTTCTGGCAATTTTTTGGCCTTTTTCCAACTTAACAACGTTCTTAGAGAATTCCTCGGGGTTACCAATGCCGTAAATACATGAAACGGATGCAACTACTACAATATCTCTCCGGCCGGTTAACAGGGATGAAGAGGCACTCAGCCTAAGTTTTTCAATTTCTTCATTTATGGATAAGTCTTTTTCAATGTAAAGATTACTTGAAGGTAAAAATGCTTCTGGCTGATAGTAGTCATAATAACTGATAAAATACTCAACAGCATTTTCAGGAAAAAAACTTTTAAATTCTCCATATAATTGTGCTGCCAGGGTTTTGTTGTGGCATAATATCAACGTTGGTCTATTTAATTCGGCAATAACATTGGCCATTGTAAAGGTTTTTCCAGTACCGGTTGCACCTAATAGCGTTAAGTACGGTTCACCATTATTTAGGCTGCTAACAAGCTCTCCAATTGCTTTAGGCTGATCGCCGGTAGGCTCATATTCACTTGTAAGTTTAAAGTCCATGTTATCTTATAATTCTTTTGCGAACATACTAGCTTTTGTTGCCAATACGATGAAGTTAACCGAAAATAAACGTTTATTTTATGAGTTCCAGATTTCCCATGATTTTTCGGCTTGGATTTGAAGCATTTCCAAACCATTTTTTACGTTTGCCCCATGTTCTAATCCTTTTTTCATGAAACTTGTTAATTCCGGATTATAAACTAAATCATATAAATAATGTCCTTTATCTAGAAATGAATAGGGCAGCATCGGCATCTCCTCAGTGAGTGGGTAGGTACCTAATGGGGTTGTATTTATTATAAGTTTATGCTCCTTTATTAATTCAGGGTTCTCATTGAGTTTTTCATAAGTAATACCCAAACCAGGATTTCTGGAA
>JAOUKG010000032.1 GCA_029882725.1 Cyclobacteriaceae bacterium | reverse complement strand
CTTCACTCATTCCCCATCCAGACCGAAGAAAGAAGGCTGAATAACCTAGATTAACATTAAACCAGGGGAAGAGCTGTCTCTCATATGAGGCTGTAAGGAATGTTTTGTTTTGTGGACGGACACGGGTACTATACTCATGGTAAAGTATTGAACTGTCTGTCTGCATATTGTAATACCAGTTATTGATTTGTGTACTGCCTCCGGGAAGACTATGGCCTGCCTGAAGGTTAATGGCACTTTTTTCAAACCTTAATTTCGAACTCATCTCAAAATTCAGGTGAACCACCCCTTTTCCAACCGGTGAAAAGGTTGTTACATCAAGAGTGTAATCATCCCGGGTCGGAAAATAATCCGGTGTATCCTCAAAGGTGACAATTGGTTGCTGGTAATTCTTTTTTCCAACGGGCAAAAGCGCCCCAAAAGAAAGGACAAAATCATGTGGGTTTGTGAAATTCCTGAAGTTATAATCAAGTTGAACGAGCCAGTCTGTAAGGCCCCTATTTACATTTAAATAATTCTCTTCAATGTTGTTGTCCTTTTGGGTGGTAATCCATTCCTGTCTGTACCTGGTAGGTTCACTTTCATTAAAACTTATATAACTTAAATACCAGCCAATTTGCAAATTTTCGGAAAGGCCATACTTAAAGTTCATATCCATTTTCTGCTCAATGGAGTTAACACCTTTTTCCTGCAGTGACAATCTTTCTGCATTTGAATTAAAAGCGGTGTTGGAAAAACCATAAGAATATTTAAAATCCACACGTAGTTGACCTTTATGATTAGTTAATGGCCTTTGCAAGCGTGTTTCATTCAGCAAAATTGAATCAAGGTTCTGTGCTTCAATATTGAATGAAGCGATGAAAGTGAAAATCAATATAATTTGAACCTTTTTCATCTGATCCTTACCAGTCCTTCACTGGTGCCAATCCATTTAAATCCATTTTTATCTTTGTATATCGTTTGAATATACTCCCAGCCAAATGAAGCGCTGTATGAAGGGTTTTCCAATAATATTTCTTCAAATACAAGTCCGTTATATTTCCATAGACCCGATATAAAGGAGCCCATATAGAGATCCCGGTCATAATCTTCACAAAACGAAGTCATGTACACGTTATACAAAGGGGTTTTGGGAATAACATAAGAACCTTTATCACCTTTGTAAATTCCTTTGTCTGTGCCTATCCAAAGTGTGCCCCATGCATCCCTGGTAATGGCAGTGACTGACAGGCTTGCCGGTATATCTGGTTCAGCTGTAAAAGCGCTACCAGTAAACTTCCATAGCCCTTCTTTTGTTCCAGCCCAAATCACCCCATCTGCATCAAGGTACAAGCTGTTCACATAATTGCAATTGGTGCACAAACCATCAAAATATTGCGTGTACAGGTTGGTATTAATGTCTGTCAATACAATTACCCCACAGCAGGTAGTGCCAAGCCAGATATCGCCATTGGCAACCTGTATAATACTGGTAATGGAAATATTGGGATTTGAAACAAAAACGGGGGACTGACTGGCCACTTCATTTTGATCAAAGACCAAGGGGCCGTCGTTGGTTCCAAACCATACAAGGCCACTGTTATCCAACAATACCGAGCTGGTATACAGGTTATCTTGTACAATTCTGATTTTGTCATTATTGATTTTGCAAATACTGTTACTTGTCCCCACCCAAAGTTTTTGGGAATCATCTTCAACCACTGCATTCACATCGGGGGTGAAAGTAGAAGAAATAGTCATTTCCGACGATTTGAAATATTTATAGCTATAAGCTTCTTCAATTGATATATCCCCATCGTTTGAACAGGAATTCAAAAACAGGGTTAAAGTCAAAAGTGCTGCAACATATTTCATATCATAGTTTTTTAAGATCTATAACATGATTGGCAAAAACGGTATAATGGTAAATGGTACTGAAATCAGGTGAAAAATCATAACCGTCAATTTCCTGGAAAATTTGCAGGGCAAGGTCTCCGGAAGCGTTTATCTTTCCACTTCCGTGGTAAGAAATGATATCGACATTTGGCGTTTGAACAGGAAAAGTAATATTATCTCCAGATATGGTTCCGTACAGATATACTGAAGTCACAACCGGGAGATAGGTTTTCTGCCCATACAAATAAAATAAATTCACATTGTTGAAATTCAAGACCAGGGTAACCTCATCACCTTCACCTTGGGCTAGGTTACAAGCTATTTCATCCCCATAGGAATAACTTCCTTCAAAGTCAGTTCTGAGAAAAACATCATTGGAGTCCCACCAACTTGTATTGAGTTCAATATTCTGTACACCGGAATATGGCCCGGCGTAAAAAGGGTCTTTTTCGGCAAAGCATGAAGAAAGCAACAACACGCTGATAAAAACTAAGGCTGCTATTGTGTGACTCTTTCTCACCAGTAAATAAATATTTGTAATAAAAGTAGTATTTTATTGCGTTTGTAAAAACAATATATGTATTTAATTTCAGGTAGTAGGAGAGGTCAATGGTCCGGGAAAACATAAATCAATGCCATTTACTTAAGCAACGTAATAACCAAAATGTTTCATAGTAAACGGCATTGATTCAAGAATCATGATTTATTTTAACATTCTTAACTTCCTTAACAAACCTCCAAGACACACGGGTTAACAGGATTTAATCAGTGTTTTTGTGAATTAAGTCTGCGTCGTAATTCTCAATTACGTGCAACGGATTTCTGAAAAAAAGAAATAGTTTGGTTGGATAATTATATATTGGGACTTACTGAAAGAACCAATGGGTATATGAAACATTCAATCACCGTCATATTTTATTCATTCCTTTTTTTAACCCAAGGAACCGGACAGGTTATTGTGATGGTCAAGTCAGTTCAGGTTCAGCATCATCAATTGAAATTGAACTGATAATAACCAAAGACACTCTTGTATCTGGTCAGGAATTTCCACTGTATTTAAAGATTTAAAACAATACCAACAAACCTGTATATGTTCCGGAAAACATTGACTTTACCAGTAACCTTTATCCGAACGGGTTAAATGAAGTATGGGATGGGGCTATTGTAAAATTGAACATTCAGCCTGCAGGGGGATTTGCTGCAAAACACCAGGAAAACACAATCGAGGTTTCTTCCACAAAATTCATAAAAATTAAACCTAAATCAGATTTAGAGATCCTTTTGGCAGACCTTGATGAGCACATTCAAAGCTTCAATGATAATATTGATTCGGAAGAATTGATTATCAAGCTGGGACACAACTACACCCTACAAGCCACATTTATTAACAAGCGAGCGAAAAAAGGAAAGAAAGCCCTGTATTTCCACCCCCTTGTTGATAACATAGATTATACTGTTATATCTCATTTTTTTTTAAAATATCTCGAATTCCAACTGTTCGCTCTTTTATTGAATCTAATTTTTCCACCAATTACATTTTAAAACAATATGCAAAATCACAAAATTCCGATAAAGCTCAGAACCAGACTTTGTACTATAAATTTATCTAAAAACAAGGATTTATTCAACATTTCAATACTCCTCAATAAATTACCTTGAGAATTACCAATTCGAAAGTCGGGATTAAAAATATTTTCAATTTCTCATTATTCTCGTTGAATTATTATTAGGAACCGAGTTAATTTTTATCTACGCTTTTTATTGAATAAAGAAGGAAACGCCAATGGTACGTTACTCCAATCAATACTGCTACATGAAACAGCTCGTGCGCGCCGAAATAACCAGGAAAGAATACCGGAAATTGTAACCAGTCGATTACTGCACCAAAACTATATGCCAGTCCGCCATAAAGTAAGAATTTGATGGATATCGTTTTCTTTAATTTCCAAATTCCAAAAACTGAGACCATTCCCAGCCAGCCAAAAGCAAGATATATGCTATGGGTCATATAGATTGGCAGCTCATCGAAATAAATGGTTCCAAAAGTAATTCCGAGTGCCGCAATAGTGGAGGCAAGAACAATCACACCCCACCTCATCAACCCTGAAAACAACACAAGATGAACGGCAATAATGGTTCCCGCAATCAGCAAAAATATCCCGGCATGATCCAGTATCCTTAATACGTACCGGGATGTTGTTTCCCTGGGAAGAAGGTGGTACACTCCACTCATGGAAAGTAAAAAGATACACGAAAAAGCAAAAACAAAGATAGGCACAGGGTGTTTTCTGCCAATTCCTCCTTTTTTAAGCAACCTGATAAAGAGAATGCCCACAGCGAGAGCCCCCAGCAGATGCGACCACGAATTAAACGGCTCTTCAAAACCAGGAAGGGAGACTGTTTGCATTGTTAAATATAATATTTAGCCAAATTACATTTTTTGTTCATGAATAAATAATATCCTTAATTAGCAAAATGTTTCGTTTTCTGACAATAATTGCCATTATTTATGGAAGTGTGTATCCCTGTTTGGTTTCAGGTCAAAACCTGGAATGGACATTTCAATATGTTACAGATTACTCCAATTACGGGATTACTGCTGATAATTCCGGGGAATATATTTACGAAGCTGGAACACTTAGGTCTATGCTTTCAATGGAAACTGGTGATACAATCAATTTTAACGGAGCAGCCGTAGGTTTTTACATTAACAAATTTAACTCAAAAGGGGATTTGATTTGGACAAGAACATATAATACCCGAAGTAAATTTCACCCTTATAATGTTGGCATCAAAGGCAATGAGATATGGTTAACAGGATTAGATCAGGGAGTTTTATACATAAATGATACCCCTATAAACCATACAATATATCATAATTTTGCCAATGCCATTTTGTTTCGCTTTGATCAGAATGGTGATTTTATCGATCATATAGAAAATCCTTATACGGGATCAAACATTGCAAATACCTGGAAACTGATGGCTACAAATAATAATGGATATGTTGCTCTGGGTGGGGGACGAAATAATGGTTTAGTACAATCCACTTTATATTCCTTGGTGAATCCAAATAATGAGATATTATACAGTCTTGGTGTTTATGGCGCACCTGTTGATATTTCTATCGACAATTCAAACAATGTTTACACTTTAATAAATCCAGATGATACTTTATATTATCTCAATAAGTATGATCCTTCCGGAAAACTGGTATGGCAATATTACTCGACATTGAAATTGAACTTCATAGAGGTTCTCGATGATAATTCGATAGCTCTCCTCGGAAATTCTGATCGGGCAACAAATTTTGGGAAGGTGGATATTGGAAACAATGATTCATATTTGATTAAGCTGGATCAGAAGGGAAAATTCATTGATTTAAAATTGCTCAACAACCTTAAAACTCATTCATTAAGTAAAAAAGAAAACAATTTATATATAACAGGAAGGCCATCGGGACCGCTATCAATCGATTCATTATCATATAACCCATCAGGTACGTCAGACATGTATCTATTGTCCCTGGATGAATCTTTTAAGGCTCAATGGGACTACAGCATTCAGAATATTTCCGGAATTAATAAAAATACCGGCATACATTCCAATAACAATTTCTATTTCAGTACCTTAAAACTGGATTCTTTAAAAATTTACGATAATTGTAAAGAAACTGAAATTTTATCTGGAGACAGGGTAGTTTTTATTGCTAAAGTAGCAGGTCCAAACGTGAAGATCAATGCCCCTTTGAAAGGTTGTGTCAATACAGAAATTGTAGTTGATTATACTACCAGCCCTGATTTTCAGTATGAAGGATGGAAAGTGCTTTATAATGATTCCGCAAATATTGAATTTTCCATTATAAATGAAAACCAGACAAAATTCACTCCAGACAAAATTGGCTATTATAATATTGAACTTACAGGAATCTATACAGACCCATGCGTCTCGAAACAGATTCGTTTATACCGTCAGATATATGTGAATGATGTGATGTCAACACCAAGTCTCGTCATTGAGGGCGATACAATAGTTTGTACTCAAAACGTTGCATATTTGAAAACACCTGAAATAGCCAATGTGGAAAACATGACCTGGACGATGCCGGAAGGAATCAGGATGCCGGAACAAAAAGATTCCGGACTTCAGAGCCTGATAATTGATCAAAATTTCGTTTCGGGCTATGTAAATCTGACGGTTGAAAATTATTGTGATCAGATTGTCTTTGAGCCTAAACTTCTGAGGACCGAAACACTACAGGACAATTTCCTTATTCAGGCAGACAAAGACTTCATCTGTCCAGGCGACACAGTGGAATTTTATATTGAACCACTGGAAGATGCAGAAGAATATATATGGTATAAATTAGGCAATTATGGTACTCACGATCTAAATTACACGGGGATTTTTCCTGATGAGCCTAACAGAAACAGTATTGTTAATACAGGAACAGATCGTAACATTTCATTTAACGCAGTTGTGGAAGTTAAAGGTAAATGCAAGCCATTTCGATCAAATTCAAACGAAATATACTTCAGTAACACCACGGCTCCCCCACAAATCAATTCATATTCTCTCGATTATTGCAAAAATGAACAAGTAATTTGGTCTACGGGAATCATCTCTTCGGCTTCTAGTGATGCTAAAGTTTATTGGGAATTTGAATATCCCAACCAAAACAACAGGAAAGAGATTATTCTTGCAGAAAACACTTCCTACTTTAGATTTGATATTACCGATGATGTATATGTTTCAGGCTATATGGAAACTATTTGCGAAACATCAGCCAAATCAGAACCCGTATTTTTCAATGTAATTAATGACTTTGATTATACAGTCCCGGAAATTTCACCAGGGAAAATTGTAAAATGCAATGAGGATAGTAATCCTGTATTGACAGTAAATCCTGAAAGCAATGACACAGGGTATTTGTGGAAAATCAGTGCCATCAGCTCTGGTTACTCCTATAGTACATATACTACCTCCCCTGAATTTACTTACAATCATTATTATGATGCCAACGTATCGGTAGCAAGGGTCATGCAATGTGATACTTCCGCCTTTTCAAATCCTGTTTTTGTTGATCTTTTTGAACATAACAATTTATTCATACCCATCATTTCAAAAGACTGTTTTACTTTGACGGCAAAAGCTGACTATGATATTGACTGGTACCTGAATGATGTTTTTTACAAAACTGGGCTTTCCATTGATCTGGAACTGGCCGGGGAATATCGCGCCGAAGTTTCCACAGAATGCGGAGTTTATTCCAGGTCCATAGTAATTCCGGAAGGGGTTATTGACAGATCTGTAAAAGTTTATAATCCTACTGCCAGTTATCCAACCAATTTTAAAATTGCCAATGATATTATCGGTTCAGAAGTCTGGATTTATACAACTGAAGGAAAACCTGTATATCACAGTGAAGCCTATCATAACAACAAAGATTTGTCTGAATTTGCCAAAGGAATTTATATATATAGGATTATTTCCTTTTGCGATGGAAGGGATTATGTGGGCAAGATTGTTGTGAATTGAAAACAGGATCACAAATTGTTGTATGAAGATTGAGAGGGAGGTTTATACTAAGCTTTAACATACTAAGATTATAATACTTAATTAATAAAAATGAACAAGTTCTCAGAATCAGGCAAAGGGAATCCAGTATTGGTGCAGCTTGCATTTGCCACTTTATTAATATCAAGCTTCCTTTTGGGTTTTATCTATTCAGCATTCACATGGATCATGCCGGTTGTGTACTTAAATTTGGTTGTGGTCCTAAACACTTCCGGGATTCTTAGTATAGCAGGTCTGTTCCTGTTTTACTTGTTTAAAATGCAAAAACCGGAGCAGGTGTCCACCTCATTCCGGAATTCTGAAAATCATTTGTTTTTGATTAATAATATACTCTATTCATATCTAAATCAAGAAATTATCAATAATTTAACTGGACACTCGAAATCGGAACAAGGTGGGCAGGGTGACCGGAATTTGCACCTACTTTTTCAATTGCGGGTTTAAGCGTTAACAAAAGGGGTGATTATAGAGTTGAAAGTTTAAATCATAAAATTTCACTTTACATATCAAACTGGAAATTAACCTTGGAATCATATTTTTGCAGGGAGTCCAATTTTAATTTTATGTTACTTCCGTAAAATTTCATGGTTTTGGTATCATAATTATCAAAAATTTTATTTTGTATTTCTTTCCATTCCTGGTTTGCAGAGGTTATTCTTTCATTTACCATCCCCTCTATGAATTCCCTTTCTGTTTTAAAATTTTCCTCTAACAAGTATTTCCTGAATTTCCTGGCTTCATATTCAAAAAAATCAAACTTGATATTAGCCAATTCGACAAAAAGAATTTTATACAGGCTGTCATATGGTGCATAATCAAAATCCACATATGAATCATTTTTGTCGAAAGCATTTATAAGTTCAAAACTAAACTGGTCATTACTTTTCCAAAACAGTATGAATTTATTGGTCAACCTGAATTTGCCATTATTACTTTTTGTTTTAATACCATGAACATTGATTTTTGTGGAATCTGTCCATAATAAGTACCCGTCGTTTTCTAATAAATATTCAGCGTAATATTTGATATTATTAGTGGACACTTCATCACATGAGTCAAGTACTAACAATAAAATGGGTAGGACGGAGATAAGTGAAAGTTTTGTGAATAAATAATTGACAGTTTTAGTTTTTGAAAACATATAAATAATTATTTAATGACAAATGAAAACATGTACTAAGTAATTGTTTTGTTTTAAAAATTAGATTATTGACTTTAATTTGTTCTCCATATTTAATTATAAAATATTCAATCATATTTATGTTTTTTCATCAAAATGATTGTTTGAGATGATAAAAACAAATTTTCGTAAACAAATTTTCATTGCAAATTGCAAAATGCATCAAGAACATTTCCTGACGGTAAATTTACTGCATGGAATCACGTTTCAACTAAGTAAATACATGTACAACCAACAACTTCATGTCATGGGAATAAAGCCAGGTCCAAAAAGAACAGCGAAATCAACAGGAAAGCCTGATAAACGTCAGCGTGATAACAAAGACACTCCGGGTAACAACACCCCGTCTTTGAAACCACACAAACACAAGAAAGGAGATTAGCGATAATCAACTTCAATGTACGATGCTTCACTCAGTCTGAAATCTTCAGACCAAGACCTTTATTGTCTTCAGTTAACTATTATCACACCTTTTAACCCGTCATATTTCAAAAATCACTACATCATCTGTCGGATGACACATAAACAGTATTGAACACGGCAAAACGTAATTGTCTTTATTGACTGTATATCAGTAAGAAATTTTTGATCTTTTGATCTCTATTTAATTGAGAAAGAATCATCACGAGAATTCACACAAAAATTACGTAAAAGTGTACACTATACTGTACACGGCTAAAATTTTAGAGATTTTTCCAGGTGTGAAAAAATGAATGTCAAAAAGTGAAAATACCGCCGAATTGCAGTCAAATTTCCGATCCATGAATCATGAAACGGGAATCATGATTCAAAAAAATAAGGGTTGAAATTTTCAACCCTTATTTTTTTGTGATCCCGCTGGGGCTCGAACCCAGGACCCTCTCCTTAAAAGGGAGATGCTCTACCAGCTGAGCTACGGAATCAATCTTTTTTACTATCTTTACGGCCTCTTCCGTAAAAGGAAGTGCAAAGGTAACCTTATCATTTTAATTTGCAAAAGATGCCCCGTAAAATTCTCTCTTTATTTGGACTTTTTTTCTTCTTCAATTCAATATCTGCCTTTACACAGCAAGAAAACACTTTTTTATTGCATAAAGCCGACTCACTTTTTGAAATAAAAAGATTCACTCAGTCCCTTGACCTCTATTCCGAATTGTATAGACAAAATATTTACTCTCCGGCAATGCTTCTAAAAATGGCCTATATCTCCGAAGCTCTCAAAAAAAAGCCGGAAACTATGTACTTCCTGAATGCCTATTACCTCTCTTCCGGAAACCAAAGAACATTAACTAAAATGAATGAAATGGCCGAAAAATGGGAAATCAGTGGCTATGAACCAGATACCAATGACATATTCTATGGATTCTATTACCAATACTACAACCAAATAGTCCTGGCCTCTTTCGCTTTTACTGCATTGTCTTTCCTGCTGATAATTTACCTGAAGAAAAAGAACCGAACAAAAACCTATGCAGCAGGAATTCTTTTCATGATGGCCATAACAATACTCTTTTATCTCGCCAACTATGGCTCCCACTACAATAAAGGGGTCCTGTTCACCGACAATGTCCCTGCTATGGCAGGACCAAGCCCCGCAAGCAAACCCCTAACCCGCCTGCATCAGGGCCAACGACTGGTGATCCTCAAAAAAAATCCCGACTGGACACAAATCAAATGGGACGGCAAACCCGTTTACGTACGTACCCATCACATCAAAACCCTGTAGGGGCAGGCCTCGCGCCTGCCCCCTGT
>JAOUKG010000688.1 GCA_029882725.1 Cyclobacteriaceae bacterium | reverse complement strand
ATGAATTAAGAGTCGATTATTTTTATTTATACTAACCAAATTATGATGAAATATTTAGTCGTTCTTCTATTTATTTTAGGATCATTAGATGGACACGGTCAACTTACTACTTCACAAGTTGAAAGTTGGGTTAAATCCTGTGAACCTGAAAGTGGACTTGATTCGTTGGAATGGCTATACATAATTAATGGAGTTATATATATAAAACCTGAAGAGGAACTAAAATCTTTTGATACCAAGAACCAACTTTTGTTCATTGATTATATTAACACCGATAGTGTTGAAAGCACATTCTTGAAACCAAATATGCTTTTGATACTAATAGGTTCATCCCCTAAACTAAAGAAGGAAGAACGTGCTGAAAAACTACAGGAGCAGCAGATGAAGTTCAGAGATAATTCTGATACTGTTTTAATTCTTCACCGTAATCCTAACGATCCAGTATTAATAATAAATGAAAAACTTATCTCACCTGAAAAAGCTAAGCAAACAATATCAATCCTTAATCCAAAGGATGTTCGGTACATTCAGTATGTCAACCATACTTCATATGCACTTTATGGAATAAGAGCAAAAAATGGAATGGTAAAAATTTTGACTAAAGGGTATACTCATTAACCCTCGTCTATTTTGCGGTTTTAAATAATATTGATGTCAATTACAAATTCCGCTCTTCAAACCCCACCTAAAAATCAGGATCCAAATCAAATTTCTCTTTCAGTACTTTTAACTCCGGCTTGATTCGCATGAGGTACTCAAATTTATCCTGGTTGGTGTATGGTGTGTCGGTACGTATTATTTCGGATACAATGGCCTTCACATCGATGTTTCTGTTGTCAAGCGATTTCCGCAGATGTGTTACCAAATCAATATTGAACCTCAATAAAATATCCTGTTGAAATGCGTTACTCAAAGTGAGCACTATAATAGACCCGTCTAATTTATAAGGCTGCTTCAATAACATATTCTGAGAATCGCTGGCCCCTGATTCAGAAAGTTTTTTGGCAAAGGCCTGCCACTCCCTATCAATATCTTCTTTGGTAAAAGGATTCTCTCCAAACGTAATAATATCCTCTTTTTTCTCAGTCTCTCCTGTATTTCGAGGTTTGAAGTCCTCCATCCTGGGCATTTTAGTAACGGGCTTCAACCTGCTCTTCTTTTCCATCGCCAAAGATTCTTCACGCAATTTCTCAGCAAAAGATCCTGTGGTTTTAGGAACTGCTTTTTCCGGGGCTTCGGAAGCAATAATTTCGGGATTATTATTACCCTTATTATTACTATCGTTAAGTGAATGGGAGTCAATATTGGGCCTGGGTTCAGAGGATTGTGGGGGTTGAACTGCTGTGCCCGCATCATCACCCTTCTTTACCTCTTCTTGCGCCTCAAGGGTTACTGAACTTTTTTTTTTAACTCAACACCATCATTATCTGTAACCAGTTGCACCGCCTGATTCAAATGGGCCAACTTAATAAGACACAACTCTACCAACAAACGAGGGCTTTTACTGGTTTTATATTGGTTATCGGCCTGGTTTGTTAAGCTCAATGAATTGATTAAAAAAGAAGACGACAGCTGGGCCGCTTGCGATAAATATTTGGCCTTGGTGTTTTCAGGTACATCCATCAATTTGACAGTGACCTGTTCTTTACTTACAAGAAGATTCCGGAAATGCTCATTGAGTCCGGAAATAAAATGGTGCCCATCAAAACCTTTTTGAATTATTTCATCAAACAACAGCAAGGCTGCCGAATGTTCGTTGGCGATGAAATGGTCGGTTAACCTAAAATAGTAATCATAATCCAGAATATGCAGGTTCTCAATAGTAGTGGCATAATCCACGCCATTGCCCCCTGAAAAAGTCACTATCAAATCAAACAGAGAAAGCGCATCACGCAGAGCTCCGTCGGCTTTTTGGGCAATAAGGTGCAAGGCATCCTCATCGGTTTTGATACTTTCAGCAGTAGCTATTTCTTTTAAATGACTTGCAATGTCACTAACCTGAATCCGGTTAAAATCATAAATCTGACACCTTGAAAGGATGGTAGGTATTACCTTATGTTTTTCGGTAGTAGCCAGAATAAAAATGGCATAAGAGGGTGGCTCTTCAAGCGTTTTCAAAAAAGCGTTGAAAGCAGCTTGCGAGAGCATGTGAACCTCATCTATTATATACACCTTGTACTTGCCCTGTTGTGGTGGATACCTCACCTGATCAATCAGATTTCGAATATCATCAACAGAGTTATTGGAAGCTGCATCCAGTTCAAATATGTTTAAACTGTTAGTTTCAGTATCATTGAATTCATTGATCATGCGGGCAACAATACGGGCGCAGGTTGTTTTACCCACACCACGTGGACCACAAAATAGCATGGCCTGAGCCAGTTGCTGATTCTTTATGGCATTGGTAAGTGTAGTAGTAATATGTGCCTGTCCCACTACCTCTTCAAAACCTTTCGGCCTGTATTTTCGCGCAGAGACAATGTAATTTTCCATGGGGTGCAAGATAACTAAAATTGAATAAATATGAAGAGTGTAAGAACTGTAACTACTTTAAATTTTTTCACTCTGAGCAATGCCCGAACTTGTACCTATA
>JAOUKG010000686.1 GCA_029882725.1 Cyclobacteriaceae bacterium | reverse complement strand
ACTGGAATATGAACAATATCAAGTAAATGAAGCCCGCGATGGCGAGGAAGGTTTGAAGTTACTTGAAAAGGAAGCATATGATGTTGCCTTGTGTGATATTAAAATGCCAAAATTAGATGGCATAGAATTACTTGAAAAAGCCATGGAATTGGGAATTGACACTCAATTTATCATGATTTCTGCTCACGGAACTATTGAAACTGCAGTAAGTGCAACAAAAAAAGGAGCTTATGATTTTATCCAAAAACCACCAGATCTAAACAGGTTATTAATTTCAGTAAGGAATGCCCTTGATAAATCGAATCTGGTCATTGAAACAAAAACACTAAAGAAAAAAATAAGCAAATCGCTTGAAATGGTTGGAGAAAGTTCTTCCATGGCCAAAGTGAAAGAAGATATTGAAAAAGTGGCTCCCACCGATGCCCGCGTACTTATTACCGGCCCAAATGGCTCGGGTAAAGAGTTAGTAGCCCGTTGGATTCACGAAAAAAGTAACAGGGCAAAAGGTCCTTTTATTGAAGTTAATTGTGCTGCTATTCCTTCAGAACTTATAGAGTCTGAATTGTTTGGTCATGAAAAAGGATCTTTTACTTCAGCAATTAAACAACGGATTGGAAAATTTGAACAAGCCAACGGCGGAACCTTGTTTTTGGATGAAATTGGCGATATGAGCCTGAATGCTCAAGCCAAAGTTTTGCGTGCACTTCAGGAAAGTATTATCACACGCGTAGGTGGTGATAAACCAATTAAGGTAGACGTAAGAATATTGGCAGCCACAAACAAAAACTTAAAATTAGCCATTGAAAATAATGAGTTCAGGGAAGATTTATATCACCGTTTGAGTGTCATAGTAATTAAAGTTCCTGCATTAAAAGAACGGAAGGAGGATATACCTAATTTGGTCGAAAAATTCCTTAATGATATTGCCAATGAATATGGGAACAAACCCAAAGACATTGAAAAGGAGGCAATAATTCTTTTACAGAAACACGACTGGAGTGGAAATATAAGGGAATTAAGAAACGTTGTAGAAAGGTTGATTATTATGGGACAGAGCGAAATTTCACATCAAGACGTAATTAATTATACAGATATTAATCCGTAACTGTATCAGTATCATCAACTACCATCAAATTGCAACCACGAATATCCGAATTATCCATACGGCCTAAAACTTCGAAACTACCATCTTCGTAAGCCCTGCCAAGATCGGACGTTGCGATAAAACTACAGGTATTCAAATTACCCAGATCAATCCAATTAATCACCCCAAGGGCTCCTTGTTTCTCAAGTGAAAGTGGATCATTTATCTCACGGGTAAAAACACGTACCCAGGGTGGCGTCCTAAATAGTCCTTTACCAAGAGAATACGCCTGACTCATCATTTCTGTCATTCCATATTCACTGTGTATAGTACTTGTTCCAAATGCCAAATTCAAAGCTTCATGAATTTCCACACGGGTTAACTCCTTTCTTCTGCCTTTCATTCCTCCTGTTTCCATAATTATTAAATCAGGAAATTCCATGTTCACTTTTTCTGCCAAATCCAATAAAGCATAAGTAACCCCCATTAAAATCACCTTTTTCTCACCCTTTTCTTTTAAATCGATCAACAGGGCAATTAATTCATCGTGATTATATAAAAAATACCCGGATTCACTATTCGGGTTAAAGCTCAAAAAATGATCTATCATAGAAATTAATGAGGAATTACCTTGTTCTACGTAAGAAGGAACAAGGGCTAAAATAACGTAATCAGAGGGATTACCGTAAAATAATTTAAAAGCCGACCCGGAAATTTCAAAGTAATCTTTCAACTTCTTAATTTGATTACTGCTAGTATTTCCGCCTGTAGTACCACTGCTTTCAAATATTTTTTCAGCCTTCCACACTCCAGATTTCACTTCATGATTCTTGTAAAATTCAATGGGTAAAAATGGAATAAATTTAATAGAAGAAACATCATCAGGCGTTTTACCTAAACTCATACAATACTGATTGTAGATAAGATTGTTCTTAAATTGATATTCAAAAATGGCCATTGCAGCCTTTTCAAAATCACTCTCATCGATTTTTATTATGCTTTCCGGGAATTTGGAAATATATTTAAGCATATTTGTATTTGAAAATTAAACGTAAGTACAAACTAACCCGTTTATATTTACGTTAGCAAAATAAAATATGAAAAGTAATTTTATCAAACACTTTTTTTCCTCACTGGCAATTTTGCTTTTGATCTGGGTTTCCGGATGTTTACAACCAAATACATTCCCGGAAACACCAGAGATATCAATAAAGGAACTTTCCTTTTCTGATGCTCCGGATTTAACTCCAGACACATTATCCATTGTAATAAATTTTCAAGATGGTGATGGCGATTTAGGGCTGGACAGCCAATACGATATTGATCACCCCTACAACGATAAATATTATTTTACCTGGGCTCCTGAAATTCAACATACTGTAAAGTTCACAGCGTATTACAAAGTGGAAAACAGTATTCCAATCATCTATTATAGTGCGTTTTTTGAAACAAAGGCAGAAATGGATGCTTTTGTGAATCAGTATTTATCGGCTGTATCTTTCACGTACCAAAG
>JAOUKG010000687.1 GCA_029882725.1 Cyclobacteriaceae bacterium | reverse complement strand
AAAATCACTTTGATTTTCCTGAAGTAATCAATCTGAATGCGAATGATATTTGTGATTCGGGTTGCGTAATGTGTAATATTTGGAAAAGAAAAATAGAGCATGAGTTGTCACCTGATGAACTTGAAAAAATTTTACGTGATCAATTATTTGAGCATGTAAAGTACGTAGGTATTACGGGTGGTGAGCCAACTTTACGGAAGGATCTGCCCCGGCTTTTTGAAGCTGTAATTAAGGCAAGACCAGACATACAAGGGCTTAGTATCATTACGAATGGTATTAAGTTTGAGCAAGTAAAGGAAAGAGTGTTGGCTTCATTTGAGGTGTGCAAATCATACCAGGTGCCTTTTAGTGTGATGGTTTCGCTTGATGGAGTGGGGGCAGTTCACGATAATATCAGGGGCAAGTCTGGAAATTTTGAAAGTGCAGTTCGACTCATTGAATATTTACGTCATGAAACTGAAATTCCGGTTAGTATCGGATGTACAATTTCCAAAGGAAATGTATGGGACGTGGATGAATTACTTGATTACCTAAAGAGTAAAAATATATACGGAAGGTTTCGGATTGCCGAATTTATCAACCGATTGTACAATGATGAAAATGCAGATGTAATCAGGAACTTTGATGAAGATGAGCGCTATCATCTGCAGCTTTTTTTAAAAAAACTCGAACATTCTTATGAAACCAACCAAGATGTAAAGCGAACCTATCTGAGTATTATACATATGCTGGGTGGAGGAAAAAGGTTGATTGGTTGTCCGTATCAGACATCCGGAGTTGTTGTGAATTCACGTGGGGAACTGGCCTATTGTGCACCAAAATCAGGAATTATTGGGAATGCAATGGAAATAACACCTTCACAGGCCTATGTCGAAAATCTTGACAAGCGAGCGGCCATAATAAACGATCATTGCGATGATTGTATTCACGATTATCATGCTCCCATTACGTTGGATGAATTTATCGTACAATCCAGGAATAAATTCTGGAGTTGGGTGATTACCAGATATGATAATAAAAAAGCACTGTTTTTATCCCTCATTCCCCGGAAAATTGGACTAAGCAAAAGCCATTATAATGTTTTGATTGTTGGGTGGTATGGAACAGAGACTGTGGGAGATAAGGCCATTCTGCAAGGGATTATTGAGGCATATAAAGCGCAATATTCATCTGTTAAAATATATGTGGCGAGTATATATCCATTTATTACAAAAAGAACACTTTATGAATTAGGCCAGGAAGAATCCTGTCATGTAGTTCATGCAATGAGTGCTGACCTGATTTATTATTCAAAATACTGTGACGAAACAGTTATTGGGGGTGGGCCATTGATGGAAATCAATGAACTTGCAATTCCATATATCGGCTTTTCCGTTGCAAGAAAGTATAAGAAGAAACGAGTAGTGTTTGGATGTGGTCTAGGGCCGTTAAAAAATGAATGGAGTAAACGACTTGTCCGTATTCTGTTGACAATGGCAACGGAGATCAGGTTGCGGGATCATGGATCCAAGCAGCTTGCTCTTTCACTAAATCCAAACGTAATTGTTGCAGTAACAGATGATCCTGCAAAAAAGACAATTAAGGATTTACGAATAAAGGAAAAAGAAGCATCAAGTGATAAAATATCCTGTTTTTTGAGGGACTGGACTGAAGAATATGCGATGGCTGATATTGATTTTTTTGAGACAAAAGAAAGGTTTGAACGCGGGCTAGCCAACTACATTAAGCAAAAAGCCACTGAAACCGGTGTTCGGAACATTCATTTTTATCACATGCATAATTTCGTTATTGGACATGATGATCGGGAGTTTTCAAGAAGATTTGTAAAGAAATATTTTGCTTCTGACAATTTCAATGTAACTATTCAGGCGAAACTTTCAACAATTGAAAACATTTCTGAGGCAATGCTCAGGTCAAGGTTGAACATTTGTATGCGTTTCCATTCTGTTTTATTTGCCCATACCCTTGATGCCAATTTTGTAGCTATTGATTATACGATGGGAGGCAAAATCAGGTATTATTTAGAAGAAAACGATTGTCTGGACAGGCTTTTAACCCTTTCAGAGGTATGTATCTATGAAAATTATCCATCTAACAACATCGACTAGTGGCGGGGCCGGTATTGCGACAGTCAGATTGCATCATGCGCTTTTGGAGTGTGGTGTTAATTCTTCTATTCTTTGCCTTAAAAGTACCTGGCCATTTCCGAGGAATGTCATACAGTATACAGAAAGCAATCCACTCGTTAAGCGTTTATGGTATCGGTTGAAAAGGCTGATTTTTAAAAATAGCGTTCAGGTGTATGGCTCCAAAGCGGCAATGTTAAGCAGCCAGATGGAAATTTTCACATTGCCATATTCCAATTTTAAGCCCGAAAAACATCCGTCAATAATATCAGCGGATATTATCCATTTACATTGGGTGGCAGGTTTTATCGATTACCTTTCGTTTTTTAGAAGTATAAATAAACCAGTGGTCTGGACGTTTCATGATATGAACCCTTTTTTGGGAGGAGTCCATTATACGGGTGACTTGTTAAACCAAACACCGGAATTGGCCAAACTGGAAAAAAAATTCCAAAGTGAAAAGAGGCATTC
>JAOUKG010000685.1 GCA_029882725.1 Cyclobacteriaceae bacterium | reverse complement strand
TTCTTTTAAGTTTTTTGCCGTTAAGGCCCTTTGTACTATATATTGATCTGTACACCAATACCAAATACCTACGATAGTACTGGAAATCACCAAAGAAGGCCAGGGAAAATCAGCATCTGAGGCAGATCTCCACATATTCAAATACTGTGGTGTAACTGTTTCAGTCATACTTTGCCACCCTCCTACATGCTCTAATCCAATATAAGTAAGTGAAGCAGCTCCAATGATAAGAATTACAGTTTGAATAGCCTCTGTATATACAACAGCCCTCATTCCTCCCAACACAGTATATAAACCCGTAAGAATTACAGTAGCGAGGGCTCCTGTCCAAAAGTTAATTCCCAATAAGGCAGAAACCACCACTCCTCCGGCGTAAATTGTAACCGAAATTTTAGTTAAGACATAAGCTACCAATGAAAAAACAGACAAAACCCATCTGGAACGGGCATCAAATCTCTTCTCGAGAAATTCCGGCATGGTAAAAACCCCACTTCTGGCATAAAAGGGGAGAAATACCCACCCAAGGATTAACACAATCCAAGCGTGAATTTCATAAATAAGCATCGGCAATTTATTGCTTGCTCCTGCTCCTGCCAGCCCCACAACATGTTCAGACCCAATATTTGAGGCAAAAATCGAGGCTCCAATCACAAACCAGCCTATATTCCGGCCTGCTAAAAAGTAATCTTCGGTACTGGATTGTTTTTTACGGATTACCCAAATAGCAACCGCCACCAATACCAGAAAATAGATACCAATAACCAGCCAATCCAGTGAGTCTAATGTCTTCATATTTTTATTTTGTAGTAAATTTAAATGCAGTTTTTGTAGAATATTTATCGCCTGGCTCTAAAACCACCGAGGGAAATTGTTCTTGATTTGGTGAATCAGGATAATGTTGTGTTTCAAGACAAAATCCTGTTCGTTGTGCATAAGTACCACCGCCTTTGGCCGTTAATGTACCATCCAGAAAATTGCCTGTATAAAACTGTACTCCGGGCTCATCACTAAGTACTTCAAGTTGCCTTCCTGAACCTGCATGATAAGCTGTTGCAACACTCCTCATCCCCTGATCTTGTTCGTTCAAAACCCAGCAATGATCATATCCCAATCCTCTTTTTATTTGTTCATTATCGGCATCAATTTCATTACCTATTTTCTTGGAAGCCCTGAAATCAAAGGGAGTTCCTTCTACAGAAGCCAACTCACCCAGAGGGATAAGCGTTTCGTCTACAGGCAGATATAGATCGGCATTGATACTCACTTCATGATCAAGAATTGGTTTTGAAAAGTCGGCTGAAAGATTGAAATAAGTATGCTGAGTAAGATTTACCACTGTTTTTTTATCTGTAACTGCCTCATAAAGGACTTCAAGCGTATTGTCCTGTAACAATGAATAGGTAACAGTAACCTCTAAATTACCAGGATATCCCTCTTCGCCGTCGGCACTCAGGTAAGTTAATTTAATTCCGAAAGCATCCTCATTTTCAAATTCACTGGCAGTCCAAACTACTTTATCAAAACCTTTGGTTCCTCCGTGTAAATGGTTAGGACCGTTATTGGCCACCAATTTATAATCCACTCCATCCAATTTGAAGGTGGCATTGGCAATTCGGTTTCCATACCGGCCTATTAAAGCACCGAAATAAGGATTATTTGCTATGTATTCTGAAAGGGAGTCGAATCCCAAAACTACATCCTGAACGTTTCCTTGTTTGTCCGGGATTCTTAACGAGGTGATAATTCCTCCATAGGTAATAATATCTACTTCCATAGACCCATTCCCCAATGTGTACTGGTCAACTGTTTTCCCATCGGGGGTAGTACCATATAATTTCTTTTCTATTTTGATTGTTTTCATAACCACTGAGTCTTTTTCCTGCGATTCGTCGCCTGATTTATCACTTTTACAACTAAATGAGAGTAACCCCAATGCTATAAAGAGAAAGGCGTAAAAGTTAATATTTAATTTCTTCATGATCATTTTGATTAAAACGTGTACAAGTGATTACAATCCATTTCTAAAAAGGTGATAATATACTTCATTTGCATGAATTTGATCTTTAAAACTCCTGATTTTTGTATCCTTATCTATCACAAGTAGCTCTATTCCTGCCATATCAGCAAAATCTTCCATGAATTCGGTGGTTAACCCTTGAGTAAAAACAGTATGATGTGCACCTCCTGCCAATATCCAGGCCGTGGCTGCCACTTCCAGATTGGGTTTCGGATCCCATAAAGCCCTTGCAACAGGCAGCTTCGGTAAATCGGCCTTGGGTTCCACAACATCCACCTCATTAACAATCAATCTGAACCTATTGCCCATATCCACCAAAGAGGCATTAATTGCGGGCCCTTCGGGTGCATTGAATACCAACCTTACCGGATCTTCTTTTCCTCCAATTCCAAGAGGATGCACTTCACAAGTAACTTTCCCATCTGCAATAGACGGACAAATTTCAAGCATGTGAGACCCTAATACATACGATTTTTCAGAATTGAAATGATAGGTATAATCCTCCATAAATGAAGTTCCACCTTTCAATCCCTGATTCATTACTTTCATTACTCTTAGCAAGGCCGCTGTTTTCCAATCAC
>JAOUKG010000031.1 GCA_029882725.1 Cyclobacteriaceae bacterium | reverse complement strand
TTTGACCAAAATACTCGTTTTACGAAACCTTTCGAAGGTTCCAAACCTTCGAAAGGTTCGTAAGATCGGGATTTTCAAACAAATTATCCGTTTATAAACGTCTAATTTTCCTGAAACGGTATTTTGTTTTTAACTCTTGGTTTTTAGATGTTCTATATCTGCTGCCTGACCCCCGGATTGAATAGAGTAAGTTTACTTGCTAACCTCATCCTTTTCTATCAAACCTACCCACCAAAAGATCTATATTCATCTTTGCTAAAACTAAGTTGAATATAGATTGGTCGCATCACTGGAAAACCTTGACCGTTGAAGGGATACTAACTACAAGGAAGATACAGGTTATACGGCTCACCTAATCCGGCAAATCGGCTAAGCTTTAAATTAACCGTTGGCAATACTGCTCACAATTTTGCAGAATCAAACAATTCTTTCCTATATTTGTACTTTAATTAGTGATACTTATCATGAAAGGTGGAGGGATTAGGCCCTGCGAAACCTTGGCAACCACTGACCGCAAATGCAGAATGGTGCCAATTCCTACCCCTGAATGGGGAGAGATAAGCGAAGTTCAAATAGCAATCAGCTTATATCATCATTCAAGGGTTCGGTTTTGTTTCCTCCGTAAATTATTTGGTTATGAAAAAATTTGAAACACTTGCAATCCGCACACAAGCCGAACGCTCTCAACAAAGAGAACACTCTGTACCTCTTTATTTGACATCAAGCTATATTTTTAATGATGCTGAACAGGCCAGGGCACTATTTGCCGATGAAGAAGAAGGCAATATATACTCGCGGTTTTCCAACCCCAACAACCAGGAGCTTGAAAAGAAAATGAGTCTGTTGGAAGGTACCGAAGATGCCTTTTCCACCGCTTCTGGGATGGCAGCAGTATTTGCTTCGTTGGCACCATTCCTGAAATCAGGCGACCATGTGGTGAGTTCTGCTTCAATTTTTGGCAATTCACACAAAGTAATGACCGAAGTATTGCCGCAATGGAACATTTCTGTTACGTATGCTGATATTCGCAATAACCAGTCCTGGGAAAAAGCCATACAGCCCAACACTAAGGCAGTGTTTGTAGAAAATCCCTCCAATCCCGCTCTGGATATGATTGATCTCGAATTTTTATCGGGTTTAGCCAAAAGTGTTGGAGCGTTGCTAGTTGTTGATAACTGTTTTGCTACTCCCTATCTTCAACAACCCGCCAAATGGGGGGCCGATCTGGTTGTACATTCTGCCACCAAATACCTCGACGGACAAGGTCGGGTGCTTGGCGGAGTTATTGCAGGATCAAAAAAGAATATTAACACTGTAAAAACCTTTATTAAAAGAACAGGTGCTACACTTAGCCCTTTTAATGCCTGGGTAATAAGTAAGAGCATTGAAACTTTGGCGGTGCGAATGGACAGGCATTGCGACAATGCACTTCAACTTGCTAAATTTCTTGAAGAACACCCTGAAGTTAATCAAGTTACTTACCCGCATTTAGAAAGTTATCGTTCTTACGATCTGGCAAAAAAGTATATGCTAAAAGGAGGAGGTCTGGTTGGTTTTGAAATAAAAGGAGGCATTGCACGAGGGAAAAAATTTCTGGATGCGCTGGAAATGATTTCTCTTACAGCCAATTTAGGAGACACACGCAGCATCGCCACCCATCCTGCATCTACCACTCATTCAAAACTTACATCTGAAGAACGTGAATCTGTATATGTAAGTGATTCACTTATTCGTATTTCAACAGGTCTTGAAAATATTACAGATATTATTGAGGATATTGATCGCGCTATAAGAATTTCAAAATGATAGAGGGGCTTAAACATTTTAATTACCAGGGAAGTTTTGAACTGGAATCCGGGAAGGTGATTGAAAATCCTCGAATTGGATATCATACCTTTGGAACATTGAACGAGAAAAAAGACAACGTTGTGTGGGTTTGCCATGCTCTCACTGCCAACAGTAATGTGCCAGAGTGGTGGGGGAAGGTAGCAGGACCGGAAGGTTATTTCAATCCTGAAAAACATTTTATCGTATGTGCCAATATTTTGGGATCACTCTATGGAACTACCAATCCCAATGACACTGACCCCGCAACAGGTGAGCCCTTTTACAAAGACTTTCCCTTCTTCACACTTCGGGATATTACAAGGCTTCACTTGCTTTTAAAAGACCATTTGAATATTGATAATATCTATTTTGCAATTGGAGGAAGTTGTGGTGGCCAACAGGTACTCGAACTCGCCGTAATGTTGGGTGATTCGTTGAAAAACATAATGGCTATTGTAGCCAGTGCAAAAGAAACGGCCTGGAGTATTGCCATCCATACCACACAAAGAATGGCTATTGAAGCCGATGGTACCTGGGGAGACAAAAATGAAAAAGCGGCGGCAAAGGGCCTGAAAGCCGCTCGTGGAATTGGCTTATTGGGTTATCGAACTTTCGATTCCTATGTAGAAAGACAAACAGACAATGACGATAGAACGGATGGATTCAAAGCAGAATCTTATATTCGGTATCAGGGAGATAAACTTGAAAAAAGGTTTAATGCCTACGCCTACTGGCATCTTACCAAAGCCCTTGATTCACACAATTTGGGCCGTGGACGTGGTTCTGTAGAAAAAGCACTGTCAAGTATTCGTGCTAAATCACTCATTATCGGTATTGACACAGATACCTTAATCCCCCCATCAGAACAAAAATTTATAACCGCTCACATTCCTGAGAGTCACTATGCCTGTATTTCCTCCAATTATGGTCACGATGGGTTTCTGATAGAGCAGGATAAAATTGTAAAGGAAATCGATAATTTCATAAATTCGCACCATGGCATTTAATCAATATCCAAAAATCAAACTTAAGCATTTAGACACATTTGAATATGAGTCTGTAAATGAGTCAGGGAACACTGTAAAAATTGATATGTACGACCCCGAAAACAAAAAGGGGCAAAGTCCAACTGAGTTACTTCTTACGGCTTTGGCATCATGCAGTGCTGTTGACGTGGTTGAAATTCTTAACAAAAGAAGAAAAACATTTACAGATTTTTCTATTGAAGCCAAAGGGCATAGAAGAGAGGAACACCCGCGTTATTTCGAAAGAATTGACCTTATATTCTCATTAAAATCTGATAATATAACTGAAGAAGAATTACTAAAACAGGCTAAAATGGTTGTTGAAAAATACTGTTCTGTAGCCAGTAATGTAAACAGCGTTTCGGAAATCAATATTTTGGCAAAGATTAGCTCTTGATTCTTTAAATCCCTTTTTTATGCCCATAAAGCCCGCGCAAAGAATATCCCTTTTATCAGAGTATTATTTTTCCAAAAAATTAAGGGAAATACAAGAACTTAGGGACCAGGGACACCAGGTAATTAATCTGGGCATTGGAAGTCCTGATTTATCTCCTGCCGACCCGGTTATCAATTCACTTGTTGAATCTGCCAAAAACCCGCGCAATCATGGATATCAACCTTACAATGGCAATATATTTTTAAGAAAAGCCGTTTCAGAGTGGATGTCAAAAACATATAATGTGCAGTTTTTAGAGCAATCTGAAATCCTTCCACTTATGGGAAGTAAGGAAGGGATTATGCATATTTCTCTTGCCTATACCAATGAAGGCGACAAAGTGCTTGTACCGGAATTAGGCTACCCTGCTTATACTTCAATTAGTAAAATGTTGGGTTTAAAGGTAATTTACTATCCCCTAAACGAACAATTTTATCCTGATTTCGAAAATTTTACTCCCGAAATGAAAGAGGCGAAAATTATGTGGATAAATTACCCGCATATGCCAACAGGAGCAAAAGCAAATAAGGAAGTGTTTAGAAAAGTTATCGATTTTGGTATAGAGTCGGATATCCTAATTGCTCATGACAACCCTTATAGCTTGGTGCTGAATAAGGAACCCTTGTCTATTTTCTCTATGAAAGGAAGTCGTGAAGTGGCTGTTGAGTTGCACTCACTGAGCAAATCACATAATATGGCAGGGTGGAGAATGGGTTGGATATGTGGGAATGCCGAATTTATCAAAAACATCCTGACAATTAAATCCAACATCGATTCGGGCATGTTCAAGGGCATCGAACAAGCCGCCGCTACGGCTTTGCAATTGGAAGACCAATGGCACACCGAAAGAAATGAAATTTATGCACAGCGCCAAAAGCTGGCCTTTGAATTATTGGAAACATTGAACTGCACCTATAATAGCGAGCAAAATGGAATGTTTGTTTGGGGGAAAATTAAGGAAGGGCAAACGGCAGAAGAGTTTTCAAACCAAATTTTGAGAGATCATTATATTTTTATTACGCCAGGTTCCCTTTTCGGGGAAAAAGGAAAAGAATATATTCGTATATCTTTGTGTTCAGTTGCAGAAGACTATGTAAATGCCATAAATAGGGTAAAAGGTATATGAAAAATATATGTATTGTAGGTTTGGGATTATTGGGGGGGTCATTTGGCCTGGCTTTACGGAAATTCAAACCAGAATTACACCATATTGGGGTGGATATTTCGGAAGAAAATAGTAAAAAGGCACTCGAATTAAAAATTGTCGATGAGGTTTCCACTCTTGAAAAAGCCTTGCCTGAGGCTGATTTGGTAGTTTTAGCTACCCCCGTAGATGTATTGGTTAAGCAAGTACCCCAAACACTGGATCTCATCAAAGAGAATGCCATTGTCCTTGATTTTGGCTCCACAAAACATCTCATCTGCCAATCGGTAGAAAACCATTCTAAAAGAAGCAGGTTTATAGCCACACACCCTATTGCCGGTACTGAAAATTCAGGGCCCGGGGCTGCTTTTTCAGATTTATTTATAAGTAAGATGATCATCCTTTGCGATGTTGACAAAACTGATCCTGACGTTCTTTCAATTATCAAAGATCTATTTCTCCTCATGAAAATGAGGGTAGAGATAATGACATCAAAAGGACATGATGAACATATCGCGTTTGTATCTCATTTATCTCACGTAAGCAGTTTTGCCCTTGGATCTACTGTTTTGGAAATTGAAAAAAATGAAAAGAACATTTTCATAATGGCCGGATCTGGATTTGATTCTACTGTTCGTTTAGCCAAAAGTTCTCCCGATATGTGGACACCAATATTTGACCAAAATAAAAAGAATGTTTCCAGAGCCTTGCAATTGTACATTGAAAAACTTACTTATTTCAAAGAAATATTAGACAGTGAAAATAGTGAGGAAATACACAAATTTATGAAGGAAACCAACGATATCAGAAGGGTATTGAAAAATCCATCATAAATCATTTCCTTCTCTTTTTATTCTTTCTCTTTTTGATAACTTTATTTCCACCAGAACTCTTCTTTTTAGAAGTTTGAAACGACTCAGGTTTCTTCTTAATAACGTTATTTCCACTAATACTTCTCTGTTCAGGTTTTTGGTGCACCTTTGGTTTTTTACGCTCTTTTATACGCTCTTTTATGCGATAAAACAATCCTTTCTTTTGCTGTACTTTTCTATTATTGGATTTTTCTAATTTACTCGAGTTACTTGTACGAAAATCTGGTGACTTGATGTAGTTTCGTCGAAGCTTGTTTTTGTATTTTGAGCTGGAAGCCGAAATTGGTTTGCTTCTAAATGTATTTGTTGTCATGGTTTTCCGCCTGAAAGCCACTGCATTTTCCATGACAACTCCTGAATTTCTGGTATTTTTTACGTAAGAATCATCCCTAATATCCAATCTTAGAGTGATCTCATTGGTGTTTCCGATGTTCTTTTGGACTTGAGACCCAAACATTTCAAAACTATAACCAATCAAGTATTTGTTTTTGAATTTTAGTGCAAAAGCCGGACTTAATACACCACCCTGACGATAGGATGTTCCCAAAATAAAGGATTTTTTATACGTATAAAACATTCCAAGATCCCATTGCAAAGCCCTGTCGGTAAGATGACGATAGGTGAACATAGGCTCAAAAAAGTGATCCGGGCCAGCCTGGAGTTTTCCATAAATATATCCAGTATAAAATTGTGATATCTGGGTTTGAAAATCGGCAATTTGAAAAGCCGTGGCCAACCTGTTGGAAGATAAACCAACATCAAAATATTTACTTCTAAAATTCACACCGAAAGAAAAATCCAGGCTACTTCTTGAATCTGAATTTAAAAGTAAAACATCCGTGTTGTCCATCACATCTATGCGTGATTGGTCGATTTTCAAATGGGCATATTCGGAGGAAACACCAAATGACAACGTGTTCTCTTCATTCAATTTCAGGTGATAAGCAAAGGCCCCATTCAAATAAAGGTTGTTATAAATACTTATTTTTTCCTGTAATATATTAATACCGGCACCAAATTTATGATATCCAAAAGGGGCATGAAAACTTAAGAAATTCGTTCTTGGAGCACCTGGCACCTGAGACCAAAAGCTTCTGTTGGAAAATGAAATTGACCCCATACCGTTTCCGGCCACTGAGGGATTATATAAAAAGGAGTTTGTTAACTTTTGGGTAAACAGAGGTAAATCCTGACTATTTCCATTAAAAATAATCAAACTAAGCCCTATAATAAATATAATTCTTATGTAAAGCTTCTTCATCATTTTATTACTGTAACAGTCATAGTGTATACTTCTCCGTCGGTCAATTTAATCAGGCAAATATAATTACCAGAAGGAACTATTTGGCCATTTACGGTCATGTCCCAATCATTTTGATAATCATTGATTTTCACAATTTCCTTCCCCCATCGGTCTAAAAAGAGTAATTCGGAACCCGGGTATAATTCAAGATTTTCAATAAACAACACATCGTTGGCTCCATCGCCATTGGGGGTAACTACATTTTTAATTGAAACTTTAGCCAATTCCCCCACCGTAATTACCAGGGTGCCCTGCTGCGTACAATTATCTGAAGACGTTACAGTTGCTGCCACCGTAAAGCTTCCGGAACTACTATAAGTGTAAGAGGGAGCTGTGTTTGAAGAGGTATTACCATCGCCAAAATTCCATAATACAGAACTAATTGAAGCTGATGAAACCGCTGAAAAATTGGTGGACCTACCTGCCCAAATTTCTGGTTCTGCCACAATATCAACTGTAAAACCGGGTATAACCGTAATATTTAAATTTAACGGATTGCTCGTTCCGCACCCATTGGTTCCAGTTACAGAAATTGTTCCTCCGGTAGCTCCTGGTGTTACATCAACAGATATTGAACTTGTGCCTGCACCAGAGACAATAGTGAAACCTGAAGATAAGGTCCAATTAAAGGTTAAAATATTCCCGGGATCGGTAACGCTATAAGTAACTCCACTTTCACCATCGCATACTGAAGGATTACCCAAAATTGTACCCGTAAGTATTGCAGGAGGATCCTCCGTAACAATGGCAGAAAGAAACATAGTTGAACTACATCCTAATAAAATGTTATCGCCAATTACAGTATATTCACCGGCAGTATTTACTGGTGAAAAAGCCAATGCCCCTCCATTTCCTGGTAAAGTTTGTATCTGGGTTCCATCCTGAAAAAGATTATAGGTAATTCCAACAGTTGACCCATCGAGACCTATGGGTACTGTACCGGCACTGCCCACACAAACAGAGCCGCCCCCTGTAACCGAAAATGGTGTGGGCGGAGGTTGAACAGTAATAACTACAGTTATTGAATTGCCCTGGCAAGTGCCCGATACAGGAGTAATTGTATAAGTAACTTGTTGCTGTGTATTTCCAGATAATGAGAGCGTTTGTGCGATAGTACTACCACTTCCATTGGCTTGCCCGGACACCCCAACACCCGAAGCTGTCCAGTTAAATACCACATTAGGAGTGGTGCTAGTCAAAGTAATGGCTGTTGTGCCTCCGTCACAAATTGTTTCACTTGACGGTTGTGCCGTAACATCGGGCGGAATACTGCATCCGTTGGTAAGAAAATTACCTACCAAAGAATTTGCGCTGAAGCAAGTTCCATTATACTCATAAACCGCTACAAAATAATTTGTTCCGGGAGATAGGCCCGAAATATTTACAGAAGTAAATGATCCTTTATAAACAACAAACTCGCCCGAACCGGCGATCAACTCCTGCCCCGTTCCAAAAATGGAATTTGCAGTATAATTAATCCCATTGACGGGAACATTTGATACTGCCGATGCCTCACTAACTACCACTATACGTCCTTGACCATTTCCATTAACCCAGCTAACCTTTCCCGAAGTATTTGTAATATTCGAAAAGACTACACCGGTAGGGGCTGTTGGAAGAGTATTAACAGTTACAGTAGCTCCGGCGGAAGGTAATGAAGCAGGAGGGCACCCATTGGCATCAACCAGAGAAACAACTTTGTAAGTTGTAGTGGTGGTAGGACTTACTGTAATTGCTTGTCCTGAAGTATAATTTGAGATTGTGCCCACCCCATTGTCTATATTTACTGTAAAGGGAGCAACACCGCCGGTAAAATTAAAAGCAATATCAGTGGATGTTCCCATACAAACTGTTGTAGTTCCTGTTATGGATAAATTTGTGAAGTTAGATAGGTTATCCAAAACAGTACTAGAAACACTATTTGTGCATCCTGATACATTATCCTTCACTAATAAAGTATATGTATCAGCAGCAAGTGCACTAATATTTTGTGAAGTACTTGTGAAACCGGAGGGTGTTGACCAACTAAAACTATAGCTTCCACTTACGGGATCAACTGTAGTAGAAATTGCTCCATTAGAAGAAACGCAAGAAGTATTGGCTATCGTTGAAAGTGATAAAGTAGGATTTACGGTCAAATCTGGAATATCTACTTGAAAAGGAGCCGATTCACAGTTACTACTTTTTTCAGTAGCAATAACATAATACATTCCAGGGCCTAAATTAGAAATAACAAAAGTAGTACCGTTGGGAATTTGATTTGCAAAAGAATCAAACCATTGCACAGAGTAACTATTTCCATCAGTTGAACCATTTACTAATATGGAAGCACTTCCATTATATAATTGACTATCGCAAAATGTGTTTCCTGAAGATGACAAAAGTTCCACCAAAATAGGATTCAAAACCGTAAAAGGCACATTCACTGTAATTGTATTGGTGCAATTTGTAGAAACATTAGTCACTTCTGCAGTATAATCTCCACTTGCCAAACTTAAAACAGTAAATGCATTCGTACCTATTACAGCTCCCGAAGTACCTATTCCCTGATACCATGTAATATTATAGTTGATTAAGGGGCTTCCTGAATCAACATTGATCGTTGCAGAACCACTATTTACGTCACAACTAGTACTTGGTGTTGAAGAAGAACTAATTATAACCTGTAAAACATTTAATTTGGCAGAATTTGTCAAGGTATTACAGGAAAGGCTTTCAATTACATTGGCTCTGTAATATGTACCCTCAAGTGAAAAATTACCTTGAACATTCAGTGATGCGGTAGTTGCTCCACTGAAAAATCCTCCATCAGTTATATCAGTAAAATTTATATTATCTGCACTTTGTTGCCACTGGTAGGAAAGGTTGGTTCCGGTGGCAGAAACACTGAATGTAGCTATTGATCCCTCGCAAACCGGTGTGTCTGTAGGCGCATTAACAATTGTTGGTGGAGTGCAAATTTGAAATTCAAAAAATTCAAAACCTGAAACAGCCTCCCTATATACGGAAGAATTATAAGAGGATGTAGAAGCAAATATTACTGTGGCCTTGAAAATAAATCCAGTAAGGGCAAAAAACACAACCAATAAACGACTCATATAAGTATCTTAAAAAAAGTAAAAATCATCGATTTTATTAAAATTAACAATTAAATTAAGTTCATTATAACTACAAATTTACCTTTTTAAAGTATATATGCATAGATTTTTGGCTATTAAAGCCATTTCCCGATTAAATTATATTCAATTTAATCCGAATTATGCAAATCTTATAATACTATGGTTGAATGAATGAAGTAAATGGAAATATTGTAATGGATATATCTGAGGTTTCACCTGTTGGGTTTAATTCCAGATATTTTAATCCAACCGCAAAACCCTACGTTGTATCGCGTGGGAAAGCCAAATTATATAAGCTTGGTATTCTCTATTTTGTACTATCCATGATACTCGTTATAGTATCGACACGACTAATTCCCTATGAATTTTCAAACAACAGGAAGTGGATAGAAATTCTTGCATGGGCACCTAGATTCATTTCAATCGGTTTAGTTATTATGGGAATTTTACATTTAAGAAAAAGTCATACAATTCCGCCTTTGCTTATTTTCTCAAAAAAGGGAGTTAAAAACAAAGAAAAAGACATGGAATGGGAACATATTTCCCGTATCTATGTTGAATATTCAAGGAGAGGAGATTCTACATATAATTTATGTATTGAATATAAAAACGATCTTTGCCGGATTGATATCCGAAAGGTGGATGAATTTAGTGAAGATGTA
>JAOUKG010000684.1 GCA_029882725.1 Cyclobacteriaceae bacterium | reverse complement strand
GATGTTGGCTTCTATTTGATCACTTACCAAAATGGTTGCCGTTACTTTACCGGTACCTTCACAGGCAGGGCATACTTCACGGGTTTTGATGTTCATTTCAGGGCGCACTCTTTGCCTTGTAATTTGCATCAAGCCAAATTTGCTTAAGGGAAGGACTGTAAATTTAGAGCGATCTTCTTTCATCTCCTCTTTCATTACATCATAGACTTTCTTTTTATTTTCTGCTTTACGCAAATCAATAAAATCGACTACTATGATTCCCCCCATGTCACGAAGACGCAATTGTCTGGCTATTTCTTTAGCGGCTTCGATATTTACCGATAATGCAGTGCCTTCCTGATCCTCCTCTTTACTTGACTTATTACCGGAGTTTACATCTATTACATGCAGAGCCTCAGTATGCTCAATAATGAGATATCCGCCACCTTTAATGCTAACTGATTTTCCAAAAGCAAGTTTAAGTTGTTTTTCAATCCCAAAATTTTCAAAAATCTTGACCTTATTTTGGTAAGCTCTTATGATTTTTTCTTTATCCGGAGCAATGGTCTTAATGTAAGCTTTGACTTCATCATGGATTTCTTTGTCATCCACGTAAATATTATCATAAGATTCATTAAGAACATCCCGAAGGAGTGCAGAAGTTACAGACATTTCACCAATAACCTTAGCGCGGGGTTTAGCACCCTTTAATCTGTTTACACCTTCTTCCCATTTACTGTACAGTTGTCGAAGATCAGCATCCAAAGAGGCTACATCTTTTCCTTCCGCCACAGTACGGATAATTATTCCAAAATTTTCAGGTTTTATTGAAGTGATCAGCCGCTGAAGTCTCTTGCGCTCTTCAACCTTGGTGATTTTTTTGCTGATGTTAATACCTTTTCCAAAAGGCACCAATATCAGGTACCTCCCAGCTAAAGACAACTCACACGAAAGTCGTGGTCCTTTTGTAGATATAGGCTCTTTGGTAACTTGAACCAGGATCTTGTTACCTTTGGAGGTAACCTGAGTCATTTTTCCATGCTTGCTTATGTCAGGTTCATTCCTGAATTTATCAAGCTTTGCGCCATTAAATTTTCCTCTTTGAGCTAAAATCGCGAATTTTTGTAGGGTATTGAATTGTGGACCCAAATCAAGATAATGCAAAAACGCATCTTTCTCATGTCCTATATCAATAAAGGCAGCATTTAAACCGGGTACAATTTTCTTGATGGTACCCAGATAAATATCACCCACCATAAAACGCTCACCACCAGAATCTTCGTGGTACTCAATGAGGTTTTTATCTTTTAAAAGGGCTATTCGACATCCGTTTTGAGTTGAATTGATTATTAATTCATTGCTCAAAACATTGTTATTTAAGTTAAGCCCAAGGGTTTCCTCTAAAGTAAATGGACAGGAGATAATGATGAATTCTTATTGCACTCAATCTGTCTTTACAGAATGTACTATAATGATTCTCCTTTCCGGGTTTATGCTTCAGATTCACCCCCACGTAATTACATTCAAACTACTTCTTCTTGTGTCTGTTCTTTCTCAGACGCTTTTTTCTTTTGTGAGTAGCTATCTTATGTCTTTTTCTTTTCTTACCGCAAGGCATAAAAATTATATTTATATATTAGAAATCTTGACTCTTTATCGTTACCCTTTATTCGTAAGGGGTTGCAAAGATAATTGAAATTTTGTACTAATCATAAAAGAAGTTTAAAATTTAATTTCAAATAGGCTTTCATTTTTTTGTTGCCTATTCGAAATTGCAGCCTATGGATGGTAATTTCAACTATTACAACTTCAGCGCAAGCATTTTAAAATGGTATATTTCTGAACGTAGGGATCTTCCCTGGAGAAATACAACCGATCCATACAAAATTTGGTTGTCGGAAATAATACTTCAACAAACCCGTGTAAATCAGGGGTTACCCTACTATTTAAAATTCCTTGAGGAGTACCCCACGGTGTATAAGCTGGCTGAGGCCGATTTGTCGACTGTTTTGAGGGCATGGCAGGGGTTAGGATATTATAGCAGAGTCAGAAATCTTCATAAATGTGCAATTACAATATGTGAAGAGTATGGTGGTAAATTTCCTTCAGAGTATGATGAACTAATTAAACTCCCAGGTATTGGCTCGTATACGGCAAGTGCGATTGCCTCTTTTGCATTTAAAAGAATGGAAGCTGTTGTTGACGGAAATGTTTTTCGGGTTTTGAGTAGGTATTTTGGTATTGAGGAGGATATTTCTTCATCGAAAGGTCAGAAATATTTTCACGAGTTTGCCTTAAAGATATTGCCTGAAAAACAAACAGATCAGTACAATCAAGGTTTAATGGAATTTGGAGCCCTCCAATGCAAACCTGCTTCGCCCGCTTGTGATGTATGCCCGATCGCTATAGGCTGTTTTGCACGTGAGCGGAATTTCATAGAAAAGTTTCCTGTAAAAACAGGTAAAACTAAAATTAAGAAAGTGGTTTTCAATTATGTGGTTTTCGTACTCAACCAAAAGGTTTACATGCAAAAAAGGGAGGTTGGTATTTGGCAGGGGCTTTATGAGTTTTTCCTTGTTGAAGGCAAACCAGTTTTAATTGATGCAGAAATCTCCAAATCCTTT
>JAOUKG010000682.1 GCA_029882725.1 Cyclobacteriaceae bacterium | reverse complement strand
CTGAATACCCCCTGGGTTAAATGTACTTTTTATAAAAGAAGTAAAATGAAAAATGAAGATCATTATATAAACAGAAGTGGGTGGTTACGAGCATCTATTTTGGGAGCTAATGACGGAATATTATCAACAGCCAGTATAATAATTGGTGTGGCTGCTGCATCGGAAATGAGGGAGCCCATAATTTTGGCAGGAGTTGCCGGACTTGTTGCGGGGGCCTTATCGATGGCGGCGGGCGAGTATGTTTCCGTAAGTTCCCAAACGGATTTAGAAACCGCAGATTTGCAACGTGAAATTCTTGAATTGGAAGAGACTCCTGAGGCAGAATTAATAGAACTGGCAGAAATTTATGAAAAGAGAGGTTTGGACAAAAAGTTGTCCTTAAAAGTAGCAGAGCAACTTACCGCTCACAATGCGTTGGAAGCTCACGCCAGAGATGAGTTGGGAATAAATGAAATTACTCAGGCAAAACCTTTTCAGGCTGCATTTGCTTCGGGGGCGGCTTTTGTTTTTGGAGGAGTTTTACCTGTTGTTGTTGCATTATTAGTACCTGTAAAACAAATGATTTATTTACAGTATAGTTTTACGTTGTTATTTTTAATTACTCTGGGTATAGTTGCCGCAAGGGCGGGGGGATCCGATTATAAAAAGGCAATAATCCGTATTTCATTTTGGGGAACTATTGCCATGGGAGTGACCGCCTTTATTGGGTATTTGTTCGGAGTAAGTATGTCATGAGTTTAACCGTGGAGGAAAGGTTTGATTTAGGAAGCCTATTATCATTCTGTATGGTTGGTCCGGATGTCCATCCGGTCCCAAGTTGTATGGGTGGACTATAGACTCCCCAATTAGCCGAATCATAAATCGTGAGCAGTTTTGTTTATTAGTTTACTATTTACATTTGCAATTCCGTTCCCCGGTTTTCCAAATACTACCCCACAAACATCCTGTTCATCCCAAAATCCTGCAAATCCCGGTTCAGACTTAGGAGGTGAGTAGTGAACTGTGAGCCGTGAACGGTTTTGCCTGTTCGCTTGCTATTCGTTTTCCCCTCGTTTAGAATTATTTATTATCTTCTTCAAATCTGCCGGACTATAATTTATTGATTTTAAAGTTTTATTGTCCTCTTTTCGAAACACAAGCCATTTTTCTTCAATCCGTTTGTAATACCCTTCTGTTCCTTTTTTAGCATAGGCTTCAATGGTAGCTTGGGCTTCTTCTTCTGTTTCGCAGGCCTTACTCATGTTCGATCGTTGTACTTCATCAAACAATTCTTTGAATTTTTCACCCAATCCGAATTCGAGAATCGCACCACTCAATACATACTGGATATCGCATAAGGCATCCGCTATCTCTACCAGATCATTGTCTTTGATGGCTTCTTCCAGTTCTTTCAATTCTTCAGCGATTAAATCAACCCTTAATTTACTCCTCTTTTCATCAGGAATAGTAGGTGTTGGTAAAATAGGGTGCTGAAATGTTTTGTGAAACTCAGCTACTTGTAATAATGATTTTGGTTGCTCCATGGTTGTTATTTTCATTCAAAAATATAAAATAATAATAAAAACTCATTCATTTTAATCTTTCACTTAACCCCATTTTTTTATACTGACGTTAAAAATAGATTTGGTGTAGACTATCGTTATTTATAAGCAGTCTAAATCAGTAAAATTATTACATGTGATATATTTATACTGCTTCGCAAATTTGTTATAAAATAAATTCAGCAACATTTGAGGAAGATATAAATTGATATAGATATTAATTTATTGAAAGACTTTAAAACCACAAACCATTAACCATTAACCATGTATTTTCTAAGGCTTAATAAAAGTTACAGTATATCCCGATTTGGGTATGCTGTAACTTTCTTTTTGATTACATTTTCATCAAATGTTTTTGGGCAGACACCGGGCCTTATTTATAAGCCGGCGGGTACAGGGGCGATAGTTCTTGACCCTAATGCTGATGGTTATACATCTTCTTCTGTTGTGGGTTTTTTAACAGATGATGAAATTGAAAGTGAAATTCAATATACCCCGCTACCTGTTATGGGAGGAGGAGAGCCCGATAGCGATTTGGGTCCTGGTCCTAATTGTGGTTTTACGGATCTTGTAAAATCAAGTGATAATGAAACAATTTATACCTACTCCGATGGCACGAATTTATTGTTCAGGTTTCGAATAGGTGGGAGTGCAGAGAATTCCAAAGGTTATAGTATTTTGGTAGATACAGACCAATTATTCGGAACTACAGGTCCTAATGCAGATCCAAATGCTGTTGATGGTAATCCAGGGTTTGAAATTGAAATAGTATTAATGACCAATTTTGGTGTTGGCCTTTTTAATATTGATGGTACCACTACTCCTACAGAAATTGGCACAGCAACTATTGACAGACCATACAGCGATTTTGCTCAAAAGTCTATAGCATTGACTACGATATGTGGTGACCCTGATTATTTTTATGATTTTTATATTCCTTTTTCAGATATAACAGCAGCTTTTCCTTCGATTACTGGAAGTACTCCCCTTAGAATGATTGGTAGTACTGTTATGAACCCTCATCCTGCGATGGGAAATAATGCAGTATCTGATTTGGGTGGAATTGAT
>JAOUKG010000683.1 GCA_029882725.1 Cyclobacteriaceae bacterium | reverse complement strand
TGCGATTGAGACTAACCTTGTTTTAAAAAAACCTCTTTTTTCTACGGTTTTATAACAGGCGTTAAAGGCTTGCATCAACGACAAAACACCATTGGCCGCCAGAAAAAGAGAAAACAAGGCACCAAATGTAAGCAGGCCTCCTCTTGATTGATTTAATATGTCCTCAATTGTACTGGATATAACCGAAAACATACTTTCAGGCATAAATTGCCCGATAAATAATAATATATTTTCGCTATCAACTTCGGGTATAAAATTGTGAATGAAAGGGATTAATGTAAACAAGAAAATTATAGCAGGAAATATGGCTAAAGTAAAATTGAAAGAAACACCATTTGCCCTTTGTATAATATCATCTTTGGTTATTTTCTCAAAAAAAACCTTAATAACTTCAAATAAACTTACATTTTCATAATTTTTAAACCGAATACTAATTAACAACCGGACAATCAATACTGCCAATGAAGAATTTAATACATACCGGGTGATTCTACTTTTCATCGGAAAAATACGGTTCTAATACTTTTAGGATCTTTTCAGGTGGTTCTGTAGGTTTTCCGGTTATTGGGTTCAGAAATACCAAAGAAGTATCACCAATATGTATCAACTTACCACTTTCATTAAATATTTCATAATGAAAACGTATTTTTAGTCCGGGTAATTTTTGAATACTTACCTCAATTTTTAATAAGTCATCATATCTGGCTGGAGCTATGTATTTACTCCAGTTTTCAACCACAGGCATAATTATACCTTCACTTTCAAGTTCTTTGTAGGAAATCCCGAGGTTTTTAAGACTTTCAACCCTTGCCACTTCATAATAAGTAAGGTAATTCCCATAATATACATAACCCATTTGGTCGGTTTCAGCATACCTCACTCTAACGTTTGTAATACTTTTATACATTAATTGTTAGCTTTTTGTCTAGCTATATTTTGTTCAATGGTTAGTTGGCGTTGATACTTACGGGCATTAACCATATGCTGGTCATAAGTTTCAGCAAAATTATGATAACCACTAAAATCTTCTTTAGCACACATATAAAGGTAGTTGTGTTCTTTATGATCTAAAACAGCATCTACAGAAGATAGGGAAGGCATATTTATCGGGCCCGGAGGAAGTCCCTTGTATTTGTAGGTGTTATAAGGAGACTCTATTTCCTTGTGTTCATTCAGTACACGTTTCAATCCAAAATCTCCCGAGGCAAATACTAAAGTAGGATCGGCCTGTAGAGCAATGCCATTTTTAATTCTGTTGAGGTATAATCCGGCAATTATTGGCTTTTCATCCGACTTACTGCTTTCAGCTTGTACAATTGAAGCAAGTGTTGAAATCTCTATAGGAGTAAGACCTAAATCATTCGCTTTTTTTAACCGTTCCTCGTTCCAAACCTTTTCATATTCCTTTTCCATTCTAAGTATTAAATCTTTTGCCGAGGTGGAAAAATATACTTGGTAGGTATTGGGAATAAACATGGAAATAATAGTTTCAGCAGTAAATCCTTTGTTATTGGTAGCCAAATAATCAGTTAATGCAGCATTAAACTCATCCTCACTTATCATCAGGTTTTTTGTGATCCTTGCTCCCAAATCTTCTATCAGTCTAACATTATTGAAAGTAATATTGACTGGTGCTCTTTCTCCTGCTCTCAATAGTCTGATGGCAGCTATATTTGTCATATCCCTCTCCAGTATATATCTTCCTGGTTTAATGTTTTTGTCGTACTTCATGATTTTTGACAGAAAACTAAATGAAACCAGATCGTTTACATACCCCCCTCTGTACAGCAAGTCCTGAATATCTTTGAAAGTGGCATCATTATGTATAATTATAGGCCTGCTATCTTTATCAACCAATATATTTGGTGAGAATGTGATTTGAAACCCATAAAACCCAAATGAAATAGACATTATGGTTGCAACAAGAAAAAGTGCTAATTTGAATGTGCTAACTGAATTTTTACGCTTTGCCATGATGCAAATTTACTATTCAATTATGAAATGAAACGAATTAAACTTCGATTAATTTCTTGTAAGGTAATATTTGGATAACTACTAACTATTTATAGCGATATATTTCCGGATGTGTTTTACGCAATCTATCAAGCATTTCCAATGTAATCCAGGCGTCAGTTGCAGCATAGATTTTTTGTTTTTCCGAGAGTTCTTCAGCTTCCCAATTAGATACTTGTGCCCCTTTCGATATTCTCCTGTTAAGAATTATTCCTGCAAGTTTTCTCAAGCCATTGCTTTCAATACCAATTTTTTTTACCTCTTTCTCAAAACTTAAAAATCCCTGAGGTTTAAAATTCCTTATCTTTTTTATATCAATCAGGTCGTCTTCTAATGCTACACCAGCCTTTTTGATGGTGGCCGATTCCAATACCTTTATTAAAGTATCTCCAATTTCAGTATTAATAAGTCGAAATAAATAAGCTTTTTTTTGTGTAGCAAATTGTATGAGAGATACAGGATAAATTACCCCTTTTTTAAAAGCAGGTCTTGACTCTGTGTCAAATCCCAGGAATTCCTCACTCAGAAGTTCAGATGCATGTCTTTCCTGGTCGTCAATATTGTCTATTATGACTATTTCACCTCTAAATTCCAAA
>JAOUKG010000681.1 GCA_029882725.1 Cyclobacteriaceae bacterium | reverse complement strand
AGTACAGCAACACTATCGCCTGAATTTAACCCTAAAGACATTAGGGCGTTGGCTTGTCGACAAACTCTCTCGTAAAATTGGGTATAGGTAAATTTTAGGTCACCATATATAACCGCTGTACTTTCAGGATAAGTGCGGACGCTTCGGCGTAAAAAGGATTGTGGTGTAAGGGGCGTGTAGTTACTTCTATCTTCCATGATACAAAATCCAAAATTATAATTTATGAATTATACTCCCCCTGTTGTGTCCTGAAGTGAATTGGAAGAGACTTATCACAAGATCAAACTTCTGAAAAGCAGGTTCAATGTCAAAACCTTTCCTATCCCAAAGCCTACCTTTTTCATGGCCTAATTTCCCTGGTTGTGGAGGGATAATCAAAAAAAATCCAGAAGATTTTATTGTAGAAGAGATTCCTTCATACCTGCCTTCCGGTACTGGAGAGCATTTGTATCTTTGGATTGAAAAACGTGAGCTTTCTACTGATCGCGCCTCAGAACATTTAGCTAAAGTACTTAATCTTAACAAACATGCCATTGGGATCGCAGGAAAGAAAGATAGTATCGCAATTAGCAGGCAGTGGGTATCCCTCCATACACCTCTCGAACCCAATAAAGAAGATTTAGAAATTGAAGGTCTAAAAATTCTTAAAATATCAAGGCATGAAAACAAATTACGGTTAGGGCACCTAAAGGGTAATAAATTCGTAATCAATATCCGATCTGCTGATAAACCAAATGAATTCGATGCATTAATTGAAAAAATTGGGACAAAAGGATTTCCAAATTATTTTGGAATCCAACGCATTGGTGATGAAGGAAGAAATGCTATCTCAGGACAACGGCGTGTTAAACAGGGTTTTAAAGGCCCAGGTGGTTTGAATAGAATCCGTTTTGAGACAAATGCATATCAATCAGCTCTTTTTAACTTTATTGTTTCTAAGCACATTTTAGCAAAAGGTTGTTTAGATACACTCTGGGAGGGTGATATTGCATGCCTCCATCATTCCGCAGGTTTTTTCCATGTTCATAGTGATGATATAGAAACTGCGAATGAACGTTCGAAACTTGGTGAATTAAGTCCCTCAGCTCCTTTATTTGGATACAAAGTTCCGTTGGCTTTTGGAGAATCCGGTAAGTGGGAAACTGAGGTATTAGTATCAGAACAACTAACACCTGAAAGTTTTCGAGCAAGAGGAAAAAAATATTCTCCGAAAGGAGAACGCAGGCCTATTCGACAAATCCCAAAAGATCTTAAATACAACTGGATAGAAGATTCCGGAGAATATTTGTTAACTTTGGATTTTATTCTTTCTCCTGGAACTTACGCAACGTCTTTGCTGCGTGAAATCACAAAAATTGATACTATACCTAACCCCTTCCCTGAACTTTCCAACAACGGTGATTTAGAACGTGTCGAAAAACCATAAAGACCTTGATGATCCTGCCAAGATTTCTAGTAGTCCTGCATTTGGGTGGTTTCCACCCCATATGCTTAGGGCTTTTAAACGGCTAGAAAAAGAAATAAAAAATGTAGAATTGGTTGTTGAGGTCAGAGATGCAAGGCTTCCTATTTCATCATCTAACCCAGATCTTGTTGAACTCTTAGCAGGACGGCCAAGGATAATTCTTCTCAATAAATGTGATCTTGTATCCCCTGAGGATCAACTAAATTGGCAAGATTATTTTTCCAGAAAAAAAATAAACGCGATTTACTTTGATTCACAGAATACAAAAAACTTTGATCCCATATTCAAAACAATTGAAAAGGCCCTAAGACCTTTTTATGCCAAATACAAAACAAGGAGTATTCGGGCACCATTGCCTCGTATACTAATTGCTGGATTACCAAATGTTGGTAAATCAACCTTGATCAATCGTTTAGTGAAAAAGAAACGACAGCAAGCTGAAGCAAGACCTGGTGTTACCAAAAGTGTTGATTGGATAATGTTACGAGATAAGTACCTATTAATGGATAGCCCAGGAATTTTGTTGCCGCGTTTGGAAAGGGAGATAGATTCTTTCAAACTAGGTTGGATTAGCACAATTAGAGATGATGTGATTGGCGATATTCTGCTTGCAACTGAATTGATTTCTTATCTAATTTCTGAGGTCAAACTAGAAATAGAAGATAGGTATCATGTGAAATTATCTCCAGATATACAACCTCTTGAACATTTAGAAATCATTGGCAAGTCAAGGGGGTTTTTGAAGAGTGGCGCGGAAGTTGACCTCTCTAGAACTGCAGCAGCAGTATTAGGAGACTATAGAAAAGGGATTTTAGGAAAATTTGTCCTTGAGAAATTACCACGGTAAGAAAAATATATAATGTAAGCTTACAATATGTTTACATAATTATGTTACTTATTATTTGCATCCTTTTTAGAGCCTTTAATTTTACAACTTTTTTTTAATTATGATGCTTAGTCAGGATATTTTTGGATTGATTTTATGGACAGGTAAAAGTACCAGCGAAGTCGACTTTTTCAACCTCGCTGATTTAAGTTAACATATTTTGTCTATTATATATTTCTGATGTTTTGTCGAAAAGCTTTTATCAAACGGAGACGTCTTATTTACCTAGCACTTCAGCCATTTTTTCCCCAATTTTATCTGGTG
>JAOUKG010000680.1 GCA_029882725.1 Cyclobacteriaceae bacterium | reverse complement strand
GGGAAGCTGCCGGTAGGCTGAAGGGTTGTCTCTAATTTAAGCCAACTTACTATTCATAATACGGACATAACTAAAATAAACTACCCCAATAAAATCCTTGAAAATTCGGGAGAGAAACAGTTCCGAAGTCTCGGAAGAGAGCGGCGTTTATCGCTCTGCTTTTCTTCTTCCGCGACTGCGGAACTCACACTGTTTCTCATTCTAAATCAATAAGAATGTTCGACTTCCAAAAGCTTACGGTATACCAAAAGGCAAAACACTTTCATGTATTCTGTCTGGGGCTGATAGAATCAAAGCATTTTAGTCGATTTACCAATGATCAATTAGGAAGGGCATCTTTTAGTATTGTCTTGAATATAGCAGAGGGATCCGGACGTTTTTTAAAGACAGACCGGAGAAATTCTTTTGTTATTGCCCGAAGCTCTGTATTTGAGTGCGTTGCTGCTTTGGATGTGCTAGAAGATCAAAAATTAATCTCTGTTGATGAATATCAAGAGGCAGAAAAGCTGGCAGATGAACTAAGTAGGCTACTATTTACAACGGTTCAAAATTTAAATTCCAAATAATTCTAGAGTTTTCGGCCGTGGAAATATGGAAAACTCACTCTGTGGTGCTTATCTTGAAAAGTAGTAAAACCTATCCTAGGGATTGGGGGATGACCAATGTATTCACTGAATTGTTCTCTGGAATTATTGATTCAATTCTTTGTCGAGTATCGATATAAGTTCCGTAGCCATATTATTAAAATGATACGAAGCAGATAAAACTAAGGATTCATGTCCCTGTTTGATCCTAACATTGTTTTTGTACTCATCAGACTGCATATAATTTTTTATATCAATAATGTATTCTTTTGCCAATGTCAGGTTATAATCCGTAGAATCTTGTAAATGCCAATATTGGCTTTCCGTAATAAATCTATATAGGGAGCGAACTTTTTGCTTTTGTGAACGGGTTAAAACTTTATCTCTGTAAAAATTGGCTTTTTCACCCTGTCGGTACATTACCTCAAAAACATATTTTGAATAACTTTCATTCGCACCATCAAAAAATGGATTACTATAATATTCTCCTAACTTTTTTTGTGTGTCAGCAAAACTTAATACCCTGTTTTGAAGATTTTCAAAAGCCGATATTCCTGTCCTTCCAAGTTTTCGTGCATAATGAAATGAACTGGAGGCAAAGTATAGGTTTTGAATTGAATCAAAATCGTTTATCCTTTTTATGTGATAATACTGTAGATCGTAAATATCTTTGATGTAATCATAATATCCGATAAAGTCGGAAAATTTCACAGTATCCGCCACCAAGTCCTCCCTAATCATCTTCAATGCCTTAACAGTTTCTTCCCTGTTTTGTTTTTTATCACGCCATTCATCGGCCATAAGGGACAGGGTGATACCAATAAAGATGGCTATGATCTCGAATAAGTATTTGGTGTATTTGATGAGTTTCATGTTTTAGATTTTGGTTGAATAATACCACAAGTTAAAAAATGTTTGCAAACAAGTTTTACCTACACTGAATGAACAAAACAACTACATAACAGAATGGGGTGATAAGCATACCAAACAAACGTTCCTTTATTTGGTGCTTGTATAACAGGGGAGTATGATGGTTAAACATGCAGAAAATGCATTCTTAATTATTTGGGGGAGTATTTTTTGCACTAGCAATTTTCTTATTGTATTCACGTAGCAGGTATCCACCATTTTTTCTTTTCTTCATGTCTTTACTTCCAACAGCACGACCTAACTTTTTGGTTTTGGGTATACGTGCTAGTGATAATTTAGTCCTCTCAGATATCAAGGATCGCTCAAATTCTGAAAATGCTGATAAAATATGAAAATGTAATCTTCCTTGAGCAGTAGAAAAATCCAGGTTATCACTTACCGAAATAAAATCAATTTCCTTTTTCACCAGTTCATCAATTTCTAGTAACAGTTCCCTACTTGACCTTGCCCACCGATCCAGTTTATATATTAATACACCAGCATATGTGCCATTTCTTAATTCCGTATGGCAATTAGGAATGCGCAGTTTTTGGCAACAAAGATGCACAGTTTAGGTAAAGGATTTTACTCGTTTTGCCCATAATCAATCCGGAAGGGCCTCTTTGAGTATTGTCTTGAATATGCTGATTGATCAGATGGTTTAGGTGTATGGCATCAGCTTCATTTGCACAACTCATATATAAACCATAAATTCATGCCCCATAAATATTACGGTATTATTATGTTAAAAAATTCATTATATTTTTTCTTTATCGCCCTGATCTTCGGCAGTTGTTCTTCCGGGAAAAAGGCATATCAACAAGGCAATTACTACGAATCAGTCATCAAAGCCACCAATCGCCTGCGGCAGAATTCAGATCATAAAAAATCTGTAGAAACACTCAGGAGCAGTTATCCCATGGCAGTAAAAACACTGGAGGATGACGCCAAAAACCAGCTTTCGTCCAATGCCCGATTCAAATGGAAAAATGCACTTACCTCCTACCAGCGCATCAACGTCATGTATGAGGAGATCAGAAAATCTCCCGGGGCATTAAGGGTAATACCCAACCCTAAAAATTACTACAGCAAAGTAGCAGAACTAAAGCTGAAAGCCGCAGAAG
>JAOUKG010000678.1 GCA_029882725.1 Cyclobacteriaceae bacterium | reverse complement strand
ACAAGCCTCATTTTGAAAATAAAGGACTTTTACATAGAGCAATTTTAGGTATTGGTTTGCAAGATGTACCCATTTCAGGGCTTAAACCCCGATTGAACATCGAAATAATAGGAGGGAGCAGTGACCACATTATTGTGGACACGAAAGAAAAGAACATTAAAGTTGGAACGGAGTTGCATTTCGACCTAAATTATTCATCTTTACTCATGGCCATGACATCGCCGTACGTTACTAAAAGAGATGAAAATACGATGGATGCACTCGAATATTGTGAAAAAGTAGAACAAAATGATCAGGAGCTTAAAATGTTGTGGCCCTCTACACCCATAATAGAAAACAATTCGCCCTTGATAAGTTTGAAGGATGTTGGCTTTAATCTGATTTTCGAACCTTCTATTAAAAAAGACTACAAGTATTTAGTACGTGAAGAAATTGTTGAAAAAGTGGGTAGGATTAGCAAATCGTTAGATGAACTCGATAAAAGGCTTATCATTCGCTCTGCATGGCGTTCTTTCGATCATCAGAAGATGCTTTGGGATAACAAAGTAAAGTTTTTAACCAGAGTACATCCGGAAAAATCCAATGAAGAGATCTATCAGTTGGTAGAACACTATATAGCCCCCACAGATAAGTCGATGCATTCCACCGGAGGGGCAGTAGACGGACTTATTTACGATTTGAAAACCGATAGTGTGATGGATTTCGGCACCAACAAAGGTCTGGACATTGATTTGAATGAAAAATGTTTCCCTTATCATCCCGATATAAGTGCCACAGCCACCGCCAACCGAAAATTGCTCATTGATTTATTTGAGAAAGAAGAGTTCTTATGCGACAATAAAGAATATTGGCATTTCGACTATGGAAATGCAGTATGGGCGGCAAAATTGGGGAAAGAGTACGCTTTTTATAGTATTGTGAAAAGGTTAGGGGAGTGAGGCTTACACGATTGGTCTGTCCGTCTGATCGCACAGTTGGTCCGGACGTCCGTCCGATCCCATTACCAATCAACACCTACCCCGGGTAAACAATGTACTGTTGGTCCGGACGTCCGTCCGGTCCTATTACCAATCAACACCTAGCCTGGATAAACAGCTAACAGATCACCAGCAACCACCCATAGCATCAATACAACAATTAAAACAATGGAGGTTTTATTTAATCTTTCAGCAGCTTTAACTGAAAACCTTTTTCTTGTTATAGCTTCGTAAAACAAGGGTAACACATAGATCATCGTAGATTTTGGAAATGGCAATAAATCGAAGAAGAGTATACTTATGGAATACAAACCAATAAATTTAATAATTTTCACCCAACTTAGTTTTTGACTGTAATTATCAGCGATTCTTATAGGGCCAGAAAGTGTTTTAGAACTAACACTACTTCCACTTAATAAATAATAAAATGACCTTACATTATTTTTAATAAGTGTAAAATAATTTATAATTCCCTTAAAAAAAGACTCCTTTAATGTATTTTGATAGTAACTTACCGTAATAGACCTTGAACTAAACCCAATCAATTTATCTTCATTTAAAACACCACTTTTTTCAATTAGGATAGTATCGTTGTGGACTACCCTTTCTACCAGTGCATTTATTGCACCTATGGTATCTTTTGCGAGTATATCCCTAATATCATTTATTGAAATAACGGTATCACCATTTATAGATACGAAACGATCACCCTTTTTAAGCTCCATTTGTTCAGCAGGTGAAAAGGGTTCTATTTGATCAATTATTGCGGGAATAAGGGGATTGAGCAAAAAATCATCAAGATAGTTTTTCGTTTTTTGGAAAGCTTCTTTTTCAATATTTACGCTAAAAATGGAATCCTTTCTTTGAAGAGTAAACACCGTCTCATCTGAAAGATTGGATATTTCTGAAGCTCTTTCATATTCATACCCATTGAGTTTTATTATTTTATCTCCTCGCTGGAAACCCAATGATTTGGCATATTTAGATGGTTCAATACCATAACGGTTAAGGTCTTCTTTAGATAAGAATTGATCTTTTTCAAAAAAAGAGAACATAATAAAGCAAATAATCCCAATCAGGAAAACCGATAGACTTCCACCCATAGTTACAATAAAACGCTTCCAAATGGGGTGTTCATGAAATTCCCAAGGAAGATTAATTTTCTTTTTTACTGAAGATTCATATTTATAAATCCTTGACAATCCAGGTATTGGAAGATAAATACCCACTGAAATTACGACATCAAATATTTTTACGGAAAATAGCTTTGGGCCGAAACCAATAAAATAATGATCGTTATGCACGTCAAAAATAATAGCCAATAAAAATTGGCCTAAATAATAAAGAACGATAATTAAAGCTATTATCAGTAAACTTTCCATAAACATAAAGGTTTCATTTTTTCAGCCTTGAAGATAATACAATTTACACAGTTGGTCCGTACGTCCGTCCGGTCCCATTACCAATCAGCACCTAGCCTGGATAACAATGCACTGTTGGTCCGGACGTACGTCCGTCCCCACCTATACTTTTAGTTAAATATATACATTATGAAAATCTATACTATCATACGTTCTGATAAGCAATACATAAGCTATTGCAATGATTTAGAAAAAATGACCAAGGATTATCAAATCAATTCAA